>JBOHII010000124.1:0-7113 GCA_050725955.1 Pseudolabrys sp.
TCCGCATCGCCATAGGCGGTGATCATAATGATCGGAACATCCGGCCGCGCGGCCTTCGCCTTGGGCAGCAGTTCAAGCCCGCTCATGCCCGGCATGTTGATATCGGACAGGATCAGAATGAGCGAGGCGTTTCCGGCATCGGCGATGCGCTGCAGCGCCATGGGGGCTGACTGCGCAAACTCCATGTTAAAGCGGCCGGCGCGAAGGTCGTGCCGGAACTGCTGGCGAAACAGCAGTTCGACATCCGGTTCATCGTCGACCACGAGAATGAGAAGGTTCACGCGTGTTCTCCTGCTTTGGCAATGGTTGCAGCTCCGCGCGGCAGCACAATCCTGAATTCGGTAAACTCGCCCGGCTGCGTATCCACCTCTATGGAACCGGCATGTTGTTTTACGATGATGTCATAACTCAGCGACAGACCGAGGCCTGTTCCCTCGACGACCGGCTTGGTCGTAAAGAACGGATTGAACATTCTTTCCTTTACCTCAGGCGGGATGCCGGTGCCGTTGTCCCGGATCCTGATTTCGACGCGGTCGCCGAGGTTCTTGGTCGCGGCAGCAAGCGTCGGCTCGTAGCCGCCGCCATTGGTTTCCGCCTTGCGCTTGGTCGCCGCGTAGAAGCCGTTTGAAATCAAATTCAGCAGCACGCGGGTAATCTCCTGCGGGAACAGATCAACCTCGCCGGCGGATGGATCGAAGGAGCGCTCCAGGGTGATATTGAAGCCCTGCTTTTCAGCGCGCGCTCCGTGATAAGCGAGATTGAGGCTTTCCTCGACGACGGCGTTGATATCGATCGGACGGTGCTCGCCGGACCCCTGGCGCGAATGCAGCAGCATGTTCTTGACGATCGAGTCGGCGCGTTTGCCGTGTTGCACGACCTTGACGAGATTGCTCTGCAGCATATCCGCGACTTCCGCGACTTGCGCGCGCAGCTTGTCGTTGAGATTGGCGGCATTGAGCGCTTCGCGCAACTCGTCGATGAGCTCTACCGAAATCGAGGAGAAATTGTTGACGAAATTCAGCGGATTCTTGATTTCGTGCGCGATGCCGGCGGTCAACTGACCGAGTGAAGCGAGCTTTTCGGTCTGTATCAGCCGGTCCTGCGCGGTCCGCAATTCCTCGAGCGACTTTCCCAGTTCGCGGGTGCGGGCTTCGACGCTCTCGAACAGGCGCACATTTTCGATTGCGATCGCGGCCTGGTCGGCAAAAGTCGATACCAGCTCAATTTGCTTGTCGGTGAACGGCCGTACTTCTGTGCGCGTTAGGGTCAGAACGCCCACCGGAACGCCTTCGCGCAACATCGGAACACCGAGCATGGTGCGGAAGCCGCCCAGCCGTTGCGCATCCTTCCAGGTGTAATCCGGATCAGCCTGCACATCGGGAATATGGATGACCCGCCCCTCCAGGAGCGCGCGTCCCGTGCCGGTTTCGCGTCCCGGCTCTACCGGGCGGTCCTTGACGTATTCAGCGAAAGCGGGCGGAAAACCATAGGATACGGAGCGATAGAAAGTTTCGCCCTTGCGTTGGGTGATGGTGCCCTGGTCGGCTTCGCACAGCTGCGCAGCAGACTTCAAGAGCGTGTCGAGCACTGTCTTTAAATCGAATGTCGAACGGCTGATGACCTTGAGCACGTCGGCGGTCGCCGTCTGCTGCGCCAGCGACTGCCGCAGTTCGCTGAGCAGCCGCGTATTCTCGATAGCGATGACGGCTTGGGCCGCGAAGTTCGACACCAGTTCGATCTGCTTTTCGCTGAACGGATGCACTACCTGGCGATAGATTCCGATGACGCCGACAAGCTCATTGTCCTTCACCATCGGCACATTGAGGAACGTACGCGCGCCGGCGAGTTTGACGATCGCCGTGGTGGCGGCGTTTCCATCCGACACAATGTCAGCGGTATGGATAAATTTCTTCGTTGTCCTGAGTTGGTCGAGATCGCTTCCGGGCCAGGGTCGAATGACAGGTTCGCGCCGACGCTCCTCGGCGAAGGCCTCGGGCGCACCATGCAACGCAACCATTCGAAACGCGTCGCCTTCGACCAAGAGCAAGTTGCCAAAATTTGCACCACAAATGCGCGTGGCGTTTTCCAGCATTGACTCGAATACCGGCTTAAGTTCGCCGGGCGAGCTTGAGATGACTTTCAGCACCTCCGAGGTCGCCGTCTGCTGCTCTAGCGACTCGCGCAGCTCGTTGAGCAGCCGCGCGTTCTCGATGGCGATGACGGCTTGGGCGGCGAAATTAGACACCAACTCGATTTGCTTTTCGGTAAACGGTTGCACCACCCGGCGATAAATGACGATAGCGCCGACCAATTCGTCTTCCTTCAGCATCGGAATGGCGACCAATGTCCGGGCACCAATAACATCAGCTGCCCAAACCGGCAGCGGATCGCCGCTGCGGTATGCCGCGTCCTCGCGCAAGTCGGCGACCTGGACGACTTTGCGCGTCTTGCCGCTGCGCGCGACGGGAACCTCCGGACTGGGCCGGAACACATTGCCGGGCCGCCATTGCTCCAAGGCTTGCGCCGGCAGATCGCCACAAACTGCGGCCATGCGCCAAGCATCGCCCTCCCACAGAAGGAGATTTCCGTAGCTCGCCTCGCAAAGCCGGGTCGCATTTTCGAGCATGCTTTGAAAAACCGGCTCCAATTCGCCTTGCGAGGAACTGATGACCTTGAGAACCTCCGAAGTTGCCGTCTGTTGCTCTAGCGATTCGGTGAGTTCGTGCGTGCGTTTCTGCACGTCGTCGAACAGCCGGACGTTTTCGATCGCAATCACCGCCTGGTCGGCAAAGGCCCGGATCAGCGCAATCTTCTTATCGTGGAACGTCCTCGGCTCGTTATGTGCGACGCCGATCGCGCCGATGACCGTGTCGCCCCGCATCATGGGGGCGAAGATCGCCGAATTGAAACCGAATTCCTGCGCAAATTTCTGCGTGGCGACCGGTGCTTCCGGATTGCCGATCACGGATGAGAAATACACCGTCTTTTTGGCGAGCATGGTTACGCCGCCGACCGTACTGTCGTCGAGCGGCCGCGGATAATAACCGATCAATTTCTCGAATCCCGGTTCGCCGTCGGCCGCCGGCATATGGATGACCCCGTCTTGCAGCAACTGCACGACCGCGAAGCGAGTGCCGAACAGCCGCAGCAGATTGCGCACGATCGCGTCGAACACCGGCTTGGTATCGGTGAGTGATCCGCTGATCGATGCAAGAATTTCTCCGGTCGCGGTCTGCTGCTGCAAGGATTCGCGCAGCTCATTGAGCAGGCGGGTATTCTCGATGGCGATGACGGCTTGTGCGGCAAAATTCGTCAGCAGTTCGATTTGCTTCTCGCTGAATGGCCGTACTTCCTGGCGGTAGATAATAATGGCGCCAACGACCTGGTCTTCTTTCAGCAAAGGCACTCCGATCAGCGTCCGCGCGCCGGCGAGGTTGATCGTGGCTTCGCGCAGTCCGTCCCCATGCGTTGGCGTCGCTCGCAGGTCCGTCACCTGGTAACGCGCTTTGGTATTCACCATCTGCCCAACGCCGACTTTTGGGTTGGGGACGAACATGCCTTCTTTATTCAGAAAATCGACATAAGCTTGTGGCGCGCCGAATGTCGCGCCGATCCGCAGGCCCTTGGCATCGCCAAGGAAAAGATTGCCAAATTTGGCGTTGCAGATTTGCACCGCGTTTTCCAACACGGCCCGAAATACCGGCTCGAGTTCGCCGGTTGAAGAGCTGATGACGCTGAGCACCTCCGATGTCGCCGTCTGCTGCTCCAGCGACTCGGCGAGATCATCGGTGCGCTGGCGCAGCTCGTTGAGCAGCCGCGTGTTCTCGATGGCGATGACGGCTTGGGCGGCGAAGTTCTGCACCAGTTCGATTTGCTTGTCGGCAAAATTTCCAGTTTCTTTCCGATAGATGACGATCGCGCCGATCAAATCGTCGTCCTTGAGCATCGGCACCACAATCATGGAGCGGAAACCGCCGAGCTCAACGGCGGTGACAAATCTCGACTGGCCGTCGATATAGGCTTGTTCCTTTGTCGCGTCTGCGATTTGGATCGTCTTTCGGGTGTCAACCATAGCGCGAAGCAAGCTGCCCGGCTCAGGACGGACCAGGGGCTCGCGCATGCGCATCTCGGCAAAGGCAGGCGGCACATTATGCATGGCGGTCGTGCGGAGAGCGTCGCCTTCGCAAAGATAAAGATTGCCGAATTTCGCCCCGCAAAGCCGGGTTGCGTTTTCCAACAAGGTTTCGAACACCGGCTGCAGTTCGCCGGTCGAACTCGAAATGACCTTAAGTACTTCCGAGGTTGCGGTTTGCTGCTCCAAGGCATCGCTCAGATCGTCCGTGCGCTTGCGCAGCTCGTTGAGCAGCCGCGTGTTTTCGATGGCAATGACGCCTTGCGCGGCGAAATTCGCCACGAGCTCGATCTGCTTTTCTGTGAATGGCTTGACCTCGGTGCGATAGATGGTGATTACGCCGATGATTTCGTTTTCGCGCGTCATCGGCACGCAGAGCAACGTGCGCACCCCGGCCACCTCGACGGCGGAAACCGGCAACGCCCCGCCTTCGAGATAGGAAATGTCCTCTCGCATGTCGGGGATGTGGATCGGCCGGCGGGCCGCCGCGACCCGCGGCATCGGCGCATTGGGCCCCGGATTGAACCAGGGTCCGCTGCGCCATAGGTCGATATAAGCAGGCGGCAGGTCGCCGTGCATCGCAGCAGCACGCCAACCGCTTCCTTGGCAGAGCCACAGCGCACCATAGCGCGCTTCGCAAAGCCGGGCGGCATTGGCCAGCATGGCGCCGAAAACCGGCTGCAGCTCGCCGGTCGAACTGGCGATGACTTTGAGCACCTCAGACGTAGCGGTCTGCCGGTCGAGCGACTCGCGCAACTCGCTCAGCAGCCGCGTGTTTTCGATGGCGATGACCGCCTGGGCGGCGAAGTTTGAGAGCAGTTCGACCTGCTTGTCGGTGAACGGCAGCACTTCCTTCCGGTAGATGGCGATGGCCCCGACCAACTCGTTATCCTTGAGCATCGGCACCGCGATCGACGTGCGTGCTCCGGCGCTCTCGACCAACGCGACCAGTACCGGATCGCGGTCGATATATCCGCGCTCGGCCCGCATATCAGGAACGTGGACGGCTTCCTTCGATCGCATCAGGCGACCGATGGGGTTGACGGGGGTCGGCACGAAGGTCGGGTCGCGCGCATTGTCTTCTGCCCATGCGGGCCCGGCGCCATAGAGTGCCACCCGGCGAAATGCGCCATTCTCGAAACGCAGCAAATTGCCGAATTTAGCGCCGCAGATGCGCGTAGCATTCTCAAGAATCGCGTCGAACACGGGCTGCAGTTCGCCGGGCGAACTCGAGATAACGCGCAATACTTCCGAGGTCGCGGTCTGTCGCTCCAACGATTCTGAAAGCTCGGCGGTGCGCCCCTGAACCGCGTCGAACAACCGCGCGTTATCGATCGCGATCACGGCTTGATCGGCGAAGGTCTTCAAGAGCTCGATCTGCCGTTCGGGGAGCAGCCCGGACTGAACGCGCGTAACTGCAATCGATCCGACGGGAGCGCCGTCGCGCAATATCGGAACTCCGACCACGCTGCCAAAGCCGCCGACCGAGGCCATAGGGCCAAGCGCGAACTCGGGGTCTGCTCTGACGTCGGGAATCTGGACGACTTTTCGCTCAAGCACCGCGCGTGCCGCCGCGCTTTTTCGGCCCGGCGGAGCCGGATAGGCGCGTTGATTCATTTCGAGAACGTCGGGCGTAAGGCCGGAGTGCGCTACGAAGTGAAGGAGATGGCCGTCAAACCGATAGACAAAGCAATATTGCGCTTCGCAGAGCCGCTGCGCGCTCTCGGCAATCATGTCGAACACCGGCTGGACATCGGACGGTGAGCTTCTGATGACGCGCAGCACCTCGGCCGTGGCCTCCTGCTGCTCGTGTGCCTCGTCACGCTCGCGCTTGAGCCGAGCGACCTCGGTTTCCCCGCCGGCAGCGGCCGGACCACGGCGACGAGCAACCTTCGGCGTCTGGCGGCGCTTGGGCGCTGTCGGCTTGCTCCGTCGGTTTTTCATTGTTTCGCCGGCTATTGCACGCGCGAGGCGATCGGCAACGTGACCGCCGCGCCGCCATGCAGCACAATAAAGGCCCGCCAACTCATGCCTGCCCCCGAAAGCCCAAGGCTAGACAGCGTACCAACCTATAGTAGCAGCTTGATGGCGGGTTGAACCGGCGTCAAGCGCGCTTCTCTCAGGCGCGGCCGCGGCCCTTTACTTCTCAATCGGATAGCCGACATTGCTGCCCCATTCGGTCAACGAGCCGTCGTAGATCTTGATGTTGGAGTTGCCGAGAATCTGGCTCAGCGTGATCCAGGCGATGGTGGCGCGATGGCTCAGCCAGTGTCGTGATCCGTCACCGCGATCGCCCCAACGATTTTGGTCCAAGAGCGGCCCGGCCCATCGACGTCACCACGTCACGTCCTGCAATATCCGCGCTAACCGCGTCGGGTTGGCCTCGACGTACATCGCGATGCGCGGCTTATGCCGGCGAAGTACGTGCGTCCGTACTCGAAGGGGCAGAAGAACGACTTCCGCGGTGCCGAGGCTATTACTGAGGCGGTGGAGCGCCCAACGATGAAATTCGTCGCGACAAAGACTGCCGATCAGTTCGACCTGCAGAGAATTTGCCGGCCTTTGTGGGCTGAGAAACCCCGCGATCAGGAAAACGGTCGATCAGAGAAAATCCGAATCGAAAAAACCGCCCACGTCCGGGTCTTTTCAGCCGCTGTACGGCGGAGAACCGGACTGCCAGAATACGCGCGAAAGACTGGCGGAGAGCGCAGTCATTCTCGAACCTGTCTCCGCGCTCGAATTCCCTGGTAACAGCGAAAAAAACAGCGAATTTCCTAGAATCGAGCCGCTGAGAGCGCGTTAGGCCGCAAATAACATCGTTGTTACGGGACTTTCTAATCATATTCGCTACTCAATAAAACAGCGAATTGCTTTTACGGAACAGGGAAGCCGAGCTTGTGAAGAGGGATTTTTGGCACCGAGCAGTGAGCGACGCAACAAAGCAATAGAATTTCCCGCAACATGCGCGCGCTAGCACACAC
>JBOHII010000125.1:0-2382 GCA_050725955.1 Pseudolabrys sp.
GGCCAGGCGATCGAAAACCTGCTTGGAAGAACATTCGCCGATAAAGCGCTCTTTTTCTGGCAGAAGAGCAAGTTGCTCGTCGTCGGCAACCGACCGCCAGAGGAACGAGGGAACAGAATTTTCCTCCACGCGCTTCAGCCGCGCGGGCACGCCGGCCTTGCGGAAATATTTCTGCGCCAGCACGTCGGAGGCGACCTGCGACCATGATTCCGGCACCTCGACATTGTCGAGTTTGAACACCACCGACCCGTCCGGGTTGCGTATCTCACTGGTGGTGAGCCGGAATTGGATGTTCTCGTAAGCCGATTGGCCGTCTTTGCTGTAGCGCCGTTCGATCCGCATTTTCGTCTCTAGCCCCTTGAATGCTGGGCGGCTGGCGACCGCCCGATTATCCCTGACGGACCTGTCCTTGTCCGCCTGTTTTGCTCGCAACGCTGTTCGACACCATCTTCTTTAGTTAGGCCGGCTCGCTGTCGCCGGCATCGGTCGCTCGCCGATTTTTGAACCTCCGCGCGCAGAAACTCCCGGTCCCGAAACACCATTTCTGGCGCGGGGTGCTGGCGTTCGACGTCGTTTTGGAAGCTCGGCGGGAACCGAAAACGCAACCCACGCAACACACCAAAGCTAGGGGGACTCGGTAAGCTCGTCAACAACAGATAGTGATCAAATCTGAATCAAACACTAAGTCTTGTGGTTAAGCGGCTAACTTCGGGGATAACCCCCGCAAGACCGGCATCAGTATTGAGCGATCCGGGGACCGCGGAAAGCATTTTTATCGCCGCGGCGGGGTAGGTTTTTATGCCTTCCCGTATGACGGAAAAATGACGCAAAAACGCGGCTTCACGATTGTCCTCAGTAAAAACCGCAGCTTTCCGTAGCCGGGGATAAGGCCGGGAAAAACCGCCCAGTCGGTTTCCAGGAGTCGCTGATTCTCAAAATAAGGTCAGTGCCTTAGTGCCCAAGCGCGGGGCTTGCAGGAGGGTGGCGGCGATACCCACCCCTGTGAATTCAACTTCGTCGTGCGGGTAAAACGGCCGATTTCTCGACAACGAGCCTTTTCCCCAACGAAAAAGGCGGACCCGCGTTGGGGGCCCGCCTTTCGCACCGGCACTGTCATCGCGATTATCAGCGGCGCTGCGGCGGAACCAGGCGACTCGCGCCGTGCGCTGATGAATTCCTAGGCAGCTTAACCGCACCCTGCGGACAAACGCAACCCGCGGAGACCCGCACGCCGTTTGTGCCGATCAGTGAAAACTGGCCGCCAGCGAAACGACCTGACCGTCCAGTCCGTTGAACCCGTGATGGGCGCGTGCCTCACACGGATTGCCGGAACTCGTGCCGCCGTCGAGCCATTTGACGCTGGCACGCCCGGCCGCCCAACGGATGAAAGGCGGCACGCCGGCCGGCTGCGTCCAGCGGCACAAATCGTTCCGGTGTTCGATCACGAGCGTGCGCGGCAGCGCTTTCGGCGAGCCCAGGATGTTGGCGACGTTTTCGTGGCCACCCGAACTGTCGGTCAAAAAGCCGGAGGTCAAAACCAGCGCATCGGGCCTTGCCCCATGCGCGATGCCGTAGGCGGCGCGCAGCGTTCCACGGCTGGTCGCGATCACGCTGACCGGCCGCTTGATGGCCGCCATATATTTCACCGCGCCGGATAAATTCACGTCAGCGTCGACAATCAGGACCGCCAATCCGCGCGCAACATAAGCGTTGCGGGTACGGACCAGCTGATTGCCGCGCAGTTTCGTGATGGTGCCGCCGGGGCCGGCGCCGATATAGCCATCGCCGCCGGGCATCAGGATGACGCTGGCATGTGGCGCGGCGGGCCGCAGCAGAACGGCTTTCGATCCGCCGATGTCGACCGTCTCCTGCGCCAATGCCGCGTTCTGGGCGAGCGACAGCATCGCTGTCGCCACGAGGGAAATTCCGCAACAGCGAAAATTCATGGCTGCACCTGATCGGACTGCACTTGTTGGAAAAATATTGTGATCGTTCCGCACGAAAGGCGCAACTCGGCTATGGGCCGCGGCCGGGTACTTTCGCGGCCGCATTTAATTCAATTGTCTGAAGCCGGCTTTCCGCGCTTGGCCGCTGCACGCCGAGGCGGCAGGTCGGCGGAATTTGTCGCCAGGCTGACCTCTGCGCGGCGGTGCGGGAGTGCCTTCGGGTGATGCTTTTGCAGGAAACCGATCAATTGCTCGCGCACCTCGCAGCGCAGATCGAATGCTTGGCCGGCGGAGCGCGCGCTCATGAGGCAGCGCAGTTCGATCGTGACCTCCTTGGCGTCGGTGACCTGCAGGTTCACCACATTTCCGTCCCAGTTCTTCGAGGTTTTGACGATCTCGGCGAGCTTATCGCGGATGATACCGACCGGCGCGCGGT
>JBOHII010000126.1:0-2518 GCA_050725955.1 Pseudolabrys sp.
AATCGGATAGCCGACAATGCTGCCCCATTCGGTCCACGAGCCGTCGTAGATCTTGATGTTGGAGTGGCCGAGAATCTGGCTCAGCGCGATCCAGGCGATGGTGGGCGCGATGGCTTAGCCGGCAATAGCAAACCACATCGTCGAATTTTTCCGGGGTGACGCCGGCCGCGGCCAGCACCGGGCGAAGCTGGTCGGGTGACTTGAATGAATCGTCGTCGTTCAACAACTCTTTGTAATAGAGATGCACGGCGCCGGGGATGCGCCCGGTGCGCTCGGCGCCATGATCGACCGGGAAGGTATATTCCGATACGCGCTTACCCGAATATTCCTCCGGCGAGCGGACATCGAGCAACAGCCGCCGCGGCTCGCGCAGATGCTCGCGCACATTGTCGCGGCCGACCCGCATCGCCGCGCTTCCCACCGGCGCCGGATAGGCGACTGCGGGAAAGCGCGGCACCGTGCGCGACAGCGGCCGCGCCTCCAGCACCCATTTGCGCCGCCCGCCATCGAGCAGCTTCAGGTTCTTATGCCCGGCCATGGCGAAGGCCCAGAAGGCGTAACTGCCGTATTGCACGGGGTCGCCGCACAGCACGACGGTCGACTGCGGGCCTATTCCCAAGCCGCCGAACATTTTGGCCATCGCCGCGGGCGAAATGAATTCGCGATCGCTTTCGTGCCAGCACGCCGACTTCCAGAACAGCCACATGGCGCCCGGAATATGCCCCTCGTGATAGGTCTTGTCGTCGCGGACATTGCAGACCTCAACGATGCGCAGGTCGGGGTCCGCCAGATATTGCTCAAGCCAGGCGGTGGAAACGAGAGGCGACGCAGCCATTACATATTCTCCCTAGCAGCGACATGGCGATCGTTCGCCGCGGGTTCTGGTGCCCGCCATTGGCCCTATAGTACATGAATCCCCAATCATGCTGAGTGGCCAAGCCCCGTCCGGAAGGCGACTGTGGCAACACAATGTTGAGGGAGGACGCGACATGAGCGACCGGCGCCTGAAGTTTTTCGGCTGGGGATATGAAGGCGATGAAGTCGCTGCCGACGAGTTGCGATGGTTCGAACGGACCTGGGCGCATGAGCTCGGCGGCGACGGGTTTTCGGTCACCCCTGCCCCCCAGCTTACAGACATCGAATTGCGCCAGCCACGCGTTGCGCCGCCGGCAAGCCTGATGGCGATCTGCTCAAGCGAAAAATACGATCGTGCGGCTCACACCTACGGCAAATCCGTCATTGACCTCGCGCGCGGGCTGGCGCGCGATTACGCCAATCCGCCGGACGTGGTGGCTTATCCGCGCAACGAGCAAGACGTCGTCGCGTTGCTCGACTGGGCGGGCGGTAGCCGCATCGCGGTCACCCCCTATGGCGGCGGCTCGAGCGTGGTCGGCGGCGTCGAACCGACCGCCGACGACCGCTATCGCGGCGCCTTGACCATCGATCTGCGCCATCTCGGCAAGGTGCTGGAAATCGATACAACCTCGGAGACCGCGCGCATCGAGGCCGGCGTCTACGGCCCGGCGCTCGAGCGCCAACTCAAGCCGAGCGGGCTGGCGATGCGCTTCTTTTTGCAGGCGTTCGAATTTTCCAGCCTGGGCGGCTGGATCGCGACGCACGCCGCCGGACACTATGCGACGGTGAACACACAAATCGACGACCATGTCGAAAGCCTGCGCGTGGTGACGCCCAGCGGCCTGCTCGAGAGCCGCCGCCTGCCGGCGGTCGGTGCCGGCCCCGACCCCAACCGCCTGTTCCTCGGCTCCGAGGGGACGCTCGGCATCGTGACGCAAGCCTGGATCAAGCTGCGCAAGCAGCCGCGCTTCCGCACCTCGACCACGGTGCGCATCGCCGATTTCTTTAAGGGCGCCGACGCGGTGCGCGCGATTTCGCAGGCCGGGCTCTACCCGGCGAACTGCCGATTGATCGAAGCCGAGGAAGCCGCCTTCACCGAAGCAGGCGACGGCACGCATGCGATCGTGATTCTCGGCTTTGAATCGGCCGATCATCCGGTCGATGCCTGGATGCGCCGCGCACTCGAAATCTGCGCCGATCACGGCGGCCAATGGGACGCGGCATCGGCCAAGAGCGATGCCGCCCGCGATGCGGCGGCCGCCAGTTGGCGCGACAAGTTCATCCGCGCCCCATATTTGCGCGAACACGCGGTGGCGCGTTGCGTCATGCGCGACACTTTCGAGTCGGCAATTACCTGGGACCGCTTTGCCGCATTTTATGCCAACGTCAAACGCGATGCCTTGGCGGCAATCAAAGAGATCACCGGGCGGCCCGGCTCGGTCACCTGCCGTTTTACCCATGTCTACCCCGATGGGCCGGCGCCCTATTTCACCTGTCACGCGCTCGGCGAACCGACGCGGCTCGTGCAACAGTTCCGCGACATGAAAGCGGCTTGCGCCGCCGCCCTGGTCCGGCACGGCGGGACGGTGACCCACCATCACGCCGTTGGGCGCGACCACATGGCCGGCTATGAAATTGAGCGCCCGCCGCTGTTTGCCGCCGC
>JBOHII010000127.1:0-2321 GCA_050725955.1 Pseudolabrys sp.
CGGCACCACCATCGGCACCGATTACGTCGCCAAGGCCGCGCCCGACGGCTACACCTTGCTGATGGTCTCAGGCACGCAGACCGTCAACGAGACCCTGTTCACCCACCGGCCCTATCAGCTGATGCGCGATCTCGCGCCGGTCGCACCGCTGATCGACAGCGACCTGGTGCTGGTGGTGCATCCATCCGTGCCGGCGAAGAACCTGACCGAACTGCTGGCGCTCGCCCGCGCTAAACCGGGCACCCTGAACTTCGGTTCGTCCGGACCGGGCTCGAACTACCACATGGCGGCCGAGCTGTTGAAGCATCTCACCGGCATCGACATCGTGCACGTGCCCTATAAGGGCTCGACCGGCATGCGCACCGATATCCTGAGCGGACAGATCCAGATGCTGTTCGACAGTGTCCCCACCATGGCGGCGATGATCAAAGCCGGCAAAGTGCGCGCCATCGGAACCAGCGGCGTGACGCGCTCGCCGATCCTGCCGGATGTGCCGACGATCGCTGAAGCCGGAGTGCCGGGGTTTCGCGCGACCTTGTGGGTCGGCTTCATGGCGCCGGCCGGCACGCCGCGGCCGATTGTCGAAAAGCTCAATCGGGAAATCAGCAAGATCACGTCGCGCCCCGACATCAAGGCGGCCTGGGAGAAGACCGGCGCGACGCCCGTCGTCATGACTCAACCGCAGTTCAAGGCGTTCATGGAATCCGAAGTGGCGAAATGGGCCGATATCATCAAGGCCAACCACATTCCGGCAATTAACTGATCCATTTTTGAGTGACAGGTGCGCGATGAATGAAATAACGGTACCGATCAAGGGCGAGGAGCATTGGACCGATAAGGACGGCGGCGTGAAGCTGTTCCTGTGGGAAAAATGCGCCGGCGATCCGGCCAAAAGCATTGGCACGATTCTGTTCGTGCACGGCTCGTCGATGGCCTCGCAGCCGACCTTCGACCTGCAGGTGCCGGGACGCCCGGACTCATCGGCGATGGATCACTTCGCGCGGCGCGGTTACGACTGCTGGTCGGTCGACATGGAGGGCTATGGCCGCTCGACCAAGGACCGCGACAACAACGCGCCGATTTCGCAAGGCGCCGACGACTGCTACGCCGCGGCGCTTTACATCCAGAAGCAGCGCGGCAAGCGGCCACTCATGGTCTACGGCATATCTTCCGGCGCGTTGCGGGCGGCGATGTTCGCCGAGCGGCACCCGGAGATGGTGGCGCGTTTGGCGCTCGATGCCATGGTGTGGACCGGCGAAGGCTCCCCGACCCTCGAGCAGCGTCGCAAGAAGCTGCCTGAATTCATGGCCAAGAACCGCCGGCCCATCGACAAGGCCTTCATTCATTCGATTTTCGAGCGCGACCATCCCGGCACCGCCGAGGAGAAGGTCATCAATGCCTTCGCCGACGCAGTGACGGCGCTCGACGACTCGGTGCCGACGGGAACCTATGTCGACATGTGCGCGAAATTGCCAGTGGTCGACCCGGAGAAGATTACGGTGCCGACGCTCATCATGCGCGGACAATGGGACGGCATCGCGTCGATGCAGGATTTGTTGAAATTCTTCGCCAAGCTGCCCCACCCCGACAAGCAGTTCTCGGTCATGGCCGGCATTTCGCACGCGAGCTTTCAGCAGAAGAATTACATGACGGTCTATTACATTTTGGCGCAATACTTCGCGCAGCCCGCGCCGGTGTACAAAGGTTGACAGCTCTCGATTGTCATCGGGGGGCTTGGCCGCCTGGCCGGGCGATGACAACTCGCTAGGCGCCCAGCTTATCCGCCAGCTCCGCCAAATCCTTCGCCGCATAATCGGTCTTGACCGTCGGCGCGGCTTCGCCGCTGTTCGGTCCGTATTCGTTGACCCGCGCGGTGTGCGCGGTGCGCAGTCCCAATGCCGCCGCGGCGGCGAGATCGTTTGAGTGCGCGGCGACCATCATGCAGTGCGCCGGCGCCAGATCGAACGCCGCGCAGGCGGCAAGATAGACGCCGGGCTTGGGCTTGAAGTCGCGCGCGATTTCGGCGCCGAGAATGGCGTCCCAGGGAAAGTTGTTGCGGCGGGCGAGATCGACCATCAGCGAGATGTTGCCGTTCGACACCGGCGCCAGCCAGAATTTTCGTTTCAGCCTTGCCAATGCCGCCGGCACGTCCGGCCAAGCATCGAGCCGGTGCCACACGAACGTCAAATCGTCCAGCACTTCATCGGACAAGTTCTGCAATCCGAAGCGCGGCAACAGCCGTTGCAGACCTTGCCGATGCAGCGCGTCGAGCTTGGCGAAGGACTGCCGGCCGCAGCGCACCTCCTCCATGCTGGGCTGAT
>JBOHII010000128.1:0-4318 GCA_050725955.1 Pseudolabrys sp.
TCGGCGGCGCGCCGACGCGCGTCGGCGCCCCGTTACGGCCCTGGTATATCGCGGCGGCGGTGGCCGCGCTGGCGGTGATGACCGCGGCGATCCTGGGCACCAACCTCTGGTTCCTCGATTTTGTGCACGTCATGACCGGCGCGCTATGGACCGGCATCGACCTGTTCATGGGCTTCGTGATCGGACCGGTGCTGCGCCGCGTCTCGCTCGACACCCGCCGCGCCATGATCGCCGGCATCATCCCGCGCACGCTGATCCTGATGCCGACGCTGTCGATCGTCACCTCCACATCCGGCTGGTTCCTGGCGCAACGCATGGGCTTCCTCGGCGCCCCCTTCCCGCAATTCTATTGGGTGATCGCCGCCCTCTTGATCGTCACCGTGCTCACCGTGCAGGGGCTCGGTTACCTGCTGCCGATGAATCTCAAACTTTATTTCGAGATCCAGAAATCCGCGCCCGACCACGACAAGCTCAAGCGCTGGATGCGCACCTATGTGCGCGTCGTCGCGGTGCAGGGCATTATGCAGGTCTTGATTATCGTGGTGATGGCGCGCTTTGCCACCGGCTTTTGATCCGTCGCAACCGGATTCCATTGACCGGAACGGCCGGCGCTTTCAAGCGAAAGCGCGAGCCGCTACCTTGACCGCCCGCATCGGCGCCCGGCACAGTGCCGGCGGAGCAAAGTTCGTCACGACCGGGGTCGAAGATGTGGCGCCAGCCCAATGCTGTCGATTTCTGGCGCGGGTTCGCGCTGATCACGATCTTCATCGACCATATCCCCGGTCTGTTCTACGCCAAATACACGCTGATCAATTTCTCGATCTCGGATGCCGCCGACCTGTTCGTGTTCCTGGCCGGCTGGTCGTTGCGGCTGATGGCAGACGGCGGCGGCCGGCACATGCCGACGCGCAACGTGGTGCTGCGGCTGTTCGGCCGCGCGCTTGAGCTCTATGCCGCGCAGGTGCTGATCACCATGCTGGCCATCGCCATTCTGGCATTCACCGCCACCGAACTTGAAAATCCACTGTTGCTGCAGTGGCACAATGCCGCCGCCGTTTTCAACGACCCGGTGCCCACCCATATCGGGCTGGCGCTGCTCACCCATCAACTGGGCTATTTCGACATCCTGCCGCTCTACGTGGTGCTGATGCTGATGGCGCCGTTTTTCGCCGGCCTTGACCGCATGGCGCCTAATCTGGTGCTGCCGGCCTCGCTCGCGATCTACGTCGTCGTGCTCACCTTCCAGATCACGCTGCCGACCTGGCCGGTGTCGGGCACGTGGTTCTTCAATCCGCTGGCCTGGCAGCTCACCTTCGTTCTCGGCTTCGTGTTCGCCCGCGAGGATGCGGGCCCGGGCGCCTGGGTGCGGCGCAATATCTTCTGGGTGCGCCTCGTGGCACTACCGGTGCTGATCTATTTCACGCTCGGCGTGCTGTTCGATTGGCTGTGGGACCCGACCGACGTGCCGGACCCGGAACTGTTCTTTATCCTCGACAAGACCTGGGCGACGCCGCCCCGGCTGATCCAATTCCTGTCGCTGGTGGCGGTGTTCTCGATCGCCTTCCGCTATATCCGGTGGGCCGGCGAGTTGCCATTTGTGCGCCGCATCATCAACCCGGTGATCGCCATGTTCGCCATGCTCGGGCGCAACTCGCTCTACGTGTTCTGCGTTGGCTCGCTGTTGAGCCTGCTCGCGCAAATCGTGCGCTACTACTACCGCGGCTCTGTCGGCAGCGACACCGCCGTGGTAGTTTGCGGCATCATCGTCCTGGCGTTCACCGCATGGCTTGCCGAATCGCGAAAACGCGTCCGCCCCGCATCGCCAGCGGCGTAGTATTCGCCGCCCTCTTGGCATGCGCGCCGGCGATTGCGCAGACCGCAGCGGCGCAACCCGAGCCGTTGTCGAAAAACTGCCAGGCCGGCGCCACCGCCGATGCCGAAGGATCGCCGCTGCCGCACGTCGCGGCGGTGCTGGCGCAGCGCAAGACCCTGCGCATCCTCGCCATGGGTGCGGCGCCCGGCCGCGTCGGGACGCATGGCGGCGCTTACACCGAACTGATCGAAACAATGCTCGAGCGCGCGCTCAAGGGCGTCGACGTGGTGATGATCAACCGCGGCGTCTCCGGCGAGCTTGCCGCCAACGCCGCCTTCCGCATGAAAAACGAGGTCGCGCTCGACAAGCCCGATCTGGTGCTCTGGCAGGTCGGCACCAACGACGCGCTCGCTTATGTGGACGCCAGCGAATTCGCCTCGACCGTCAGGGATCAGATCCACTGGCTGAAGGCGCACAAAGTCGACGTCGTGCTGGTCGGGCTGCAGTTTGCCAAGGAGATGCAGCGCGATGCCCACTACATCGAAATCCGCGAAAGCTTGCGCCGCGTGGCGGCGCAGGAAAACTTGATCGTTGTGCGCTTCTTTGAGGCGATGCAGATCATCAACGCGTCTGCCGGGTCCGAGCCGGCGGCGGAGGAGTTCGAGCAAAGCCAGTCCGGCTATAATTGTCTGGCGCAATATGTGGCGCGGGCCATCACGCTCGGCGTGTTCGCCAAGGACATGCCGCGGCCGCCCTGAAGCGGCCCGCGGGTATCGGGCGGTTCACACGCCAAGATATTGTTGCAGCATCTCGGTGTTGGCCTTGATCGCCGCGGACGTGCCCTCGTGCACGATGTGGCCGTTGTTGATGATGTAGGCGCGGCTGGCGAGCGCAAAGGTCGCCGCCAGGTTCTGCTCGACCAGCACGATGGTTTGCCCGCTGGCCGTCAGATCGCGGCAAGCCTTGACGAGGTCGCGCACGATCACCGGCGCCAGCCCCTCGAACGGCTAATCGAGCAGAATGATCTTGGGCTTGCGCATCAACGCGCGCGCGATCGCCAGCATCTGCTGCTCGCCGCCCGACAAATCGGTGCCGCGGCTTGACCGCCGCGCGGCCAGCCGCGGAAACATTTCGTAGGCGCGCTCGACCGGCCAGCGGTCCTTCGCCGTCAAGCCGGCGAGGATGAGATTCTCCTCTACGTTGAGGCTGCCGAAAATGCGCCGGTCCTCATGCACGAGTTGGATGCCGGCCTGCGCGATCGTATGGCTCTTCTGGCCGGCGAGATTGACGCCATCGAGCAGAACGGTTCCGGTGCGCGGGGTGACCACGCCCATCAGGCTCTTCAAGGTGGTGCTCTTGCCGGCGCCGTTGCGGCCGAGCAGCGCCACCACTTCGTTCTTCTCGACGTGCAAGGCCACGTCGAACAGGATGTGCGAGTCCTCGTAGTAGCTGTTCAATCCGCTGACTTCGAGCAGGCTCATGGCGCGATCACCCCGCCGAGATAGGCTTCCTGCACGGCCGCGTTGCCCTTGATCTCGTCCGGCGTGCCTTCCACCAGTACGCGGCCTTCCTGCAGCACGGTGATGTATTCGACCAATTCGAACAGCGCATCCATGTCGTGATCGATGACGATCATGGTGCGGCCCTGGCTGATCGACTTGAGCAGCTTGACCGTTTCGACGCGCTCGCTCGGGCTCATGCCGGCGAGCGGCTCGTCGAGCAGCAGCAGGCTCGGATTCGACGCCAGCGCCAGCCCGATCTCCAACCGCCGCTTTTCGCCATAAGCCAGCGCCGATACCGGCGTATCGGTCCGCCCGGCGAGATTGACGAGTTCGAGCGTATGCTCGACCTGCGCGGCGAGGCCCCGGATGCGGGCCGGGTTGCGGAACAGATCGAGCCGGAACTTGCCGCGCAAAGCGGCCAGCACGGCGATGGTGATGTTCTGGCCCACCGTCAGACGCGTGAACAGCTGGTTGACCTGATAGCTCTTGGTCAGTCCGAGCTGGCAGACGTCGGTCACACCCATAGGGGTGATATCCCTGCCATCGAATACGATCGTTCCCGAGGTCGGCTGCACCTCGCAGGTCAGCATCTTGAAGAACGTGCTTTTGCCGGCCCCGTTCGGGCCGATGATCCCGCGCACCTCGCCGTGCTTGACCGTGAACGTAATGTCGCTGTTGGCGATCACGCCGCCGTAGCGCTTGGTCAGACCGGTGGCTTGCAGGATCGGGCCGGAGAAGCCCTCGGGCGCCGGCCGGTGCAGGCTTTCCGGCACCGCGGCGGCATTGGCCGACTTTGGCAGCGCCGCCGCGCCGACAGCCGGCGCGTCATCGGGATCCGACGTATTCGTGCGTCGTCCGGCGAGGTAGGCATAGACATCGGTGATGCCGCCGACCAGACCGCGGCGCAGGAAACAAATGAGAAGCACGAACACGAGACCGAGCACCAGCTTCCAGGTCGCGCCGAGGTGCAGCGTGTTTTGGAAGAAGTCGCTGAGGTAGAGCC
>JBOHII010000129.1:0-2662 GCA_050725955.1 Pseudolabrys sp.
GTTTCAACCGAGCCGAAAAAAATCCATACCATTGTCATCCGAGCCGACCAGATAGGCATGGCTGCATCCCAGCCAGCAGAGCCACCGGCCCCCGCGCCGGCTCCTGTCGCGCCGCCGCCGCCACGGGTGACGGCCGCTGTTCCTCCCGCCAGGGAGGCGCCGCGGCAGGTCGCCAGCAGCTCACCGATCGACCTTCTTCCGAATGCCGCACCGGATGTGCGCGCGCGCGAGCCACGGACAATAGCGCCGCCGGTTCATCGCGTTGCGGCGCCACCGGTCCATCGCGCTGCAGCGCCGGCTAACACCAATGCGCCGCTGTCGCTGAGCCCATATGCCGGCGAAGCAAGTGCCGCGGCGCCACCGCCTGCGCGAGCCCCCGTGCGCACCGCATTAGCGACGGCGCAGCCGGCCCCGACGCGCGTCTCGCACGCCGCCGGCGGCAGCTACGCCGTGCAGGTATCCTCGCAGCGCAGCGAGGCGGACGCGCAGGCTGCCTTCCGTAGTTTGCAAGCCAAATACCCCAATCAACTGGGCGGCCGGCAGGCGTTGATCCACAAGGTGGAATTGGGCGCCAAGGGAACCTATTTCCGCGCCATGGTCGGGCCCTTTGCCAGCGCCAATGAGGCGAGTTCGCTTTGCAGCGACCTCAAGGCGGCCGGCGGGCAGTGCCTTATCCAGCGGAATTAGCGCGCCATTACTTGAACTTGCGCCGGGCGCGGGCTAATCCGCGCCGATGACGGCGCGCGCATTCATTACCGGGCTGAGCGGGCTTTCCATCACCGCCAATGAGCGCGCGTTTGTTCGGCAGGCGCAGCCCTGGGGCCTGATCATCTTCAAGCGGAACGTCAGTACGCCGCAGCAAGTAACGGAACTCGTTCGTTCATTTCGTGACGCCATCGGATGGGAAGCGCCTGTGCTGGTCGACCAGGAAGGCGGTAGGGTGCAGCGACTGGGACCGCCGCATTGGCCCGCTTTTCCGCCCGGCGCCTGTTATGGGGCGCTCTACGATCGCGAGGTTGCCGCTGGCCTGGCCGCTGCCCGGCTCGGAAGTCACCTGATCGCGGCAGAGCTCAGAGTTCTTGGGATAGACGTGGATTGCCTTCCTCTGGCCGATGTTTTGAGCCCGGGCGGCGACCCGGTGATTGGCGACCGCGCCTATGGATCGGAACCGGGCAAGGTCGCGGCAATCGCCGGGGCGGTTGCCGAGGGTCTGCTCGCGGGCGGGGTGGTGCCGGTGCTTAAGCATCTGCCCGGCCACGGCCGCGCCAAGGCCGACAGCCACCACAAGCTCCCGGTGGTCGATACCGACAGGGCGACGCTCGAAGCCACCGATTTCGCGGCCTTCCGGCCCCTGGCCGGCCTGCCGCTCGGCATGACGGCACATGTTGTGTTTTCCGCCATAGACCCGGTCGCACCCGCCACCACTTCGGTCACAATGGTGCGCGAAGTGATTCGTGGCTTTATCGGATTCCAGGGCCTGCTGATGAGCGACGACATCTCGATGAACGCTCTATCGGGCACGATTGCCGAGCGCAGCCGCGCGGCATTTGCCGCCGGTTGCGACCTTGTGCTCCATTGCAACGGCAGTTTAACGGAGATGGCCGCGGTCGCAGGCGAAGCACCGATGCTCGCCGGCCCGGCCGCCAAGCGCGCCGAGGCCGCGTTGGCGCAGCGCACGGCGCCGGAAGCCTTCGATGTCGATGCCGCGCGCAAGATTTTCACGCAGATGGTGGCCGCCGCCGCGCCGCCGTCGCAACGGATGACCGGTTCATGAGCCCCGAGGAATTCGACACCACGCTGCAAACCGACCGCGGCACCACCGAGCCGGCGATGATCGTCGACGTGGAAGGTTTCGAGGGCCCGCTCGATCTCTTGCTGGCGCTGGCGCGCACGCAAAAAGTCGATCTGGCGAAAATCTCGATCCTGGCGCTGGCCGACCAGTATCTGCAATTCATCGAAGCGGCCCGGCAATTGCGGCTCGAACTCGCCGCCGACTACCTGGTGATGGCGGCGTGGCTCGCTTATCTGAAATCGCGCCTGCTGCTGCCCGACGCAGCGCCGGGTGACGGACCGAGTGCGGAAGACATGGCGCTGGCGCTCGCCCACCGCCTGCGTCGGCTGGAGGCGTTCCGCGACGTCGCGCAGCGCCTGATGGAGCGGCCGCAGCTCAATCGCGACGTCTTCGCGCGCGGTGCGCCGGAGCCGATCGACGAGATCAAGCAGCCGGAATGGACCGCGACGCTGTACGATCTTCTGTCCGCTTACGCCACCCAGCGCGCGCGCAGCGCGCTTTCGCACGTGCGTTTCAAGCAGCGCACTGTGTGGTCCCTCGCCGAAGCGCGCGCCGCGCTTGAACGGCTGATCGGCATTTCGAATGACTGGTCGCGCATCGACGCTTTCCTGATTTCCTACATGGTCGAACCGGCTTTGGTATCCACCGTGATGGCGTCCTCATTTGCCTCCGCGCTCGAACTGGTGCGTGAGGGGGTTGCCGAGATTCATCAGAAGGAATCGTTCGCGCCGATCTATATGCGAAAGCGGGTCGGTATGAACGGAAGCGCTGCGACGCATGACGCGCAAGAAAACCCATAAGGAGAAAGAGTCGATGCCGAGCGTGGCCAAGAAGCTCGTTATTGTGCAAAACAACGACGCGGCTCCGGCA
>JBOHII010000130.1:0-18580 GCA_050725955.1 Pseudolabrys sp.
GTGTACATGTGGTGGGCCCAGACGACGAAGCCAACGAGGCCGATCGCCACCATGGCGTAAGCCATTCCGAGATAACCGAAAACTGGCTTGCGGGAGAAGGTCGAGACGACATGGCTGATGATGCCAAACCCGGGCAGGATCAGGATGTAGACCTCGGGATGGCCAAAGAACCAGAACAGATGCTGGAACAGCAGGGGATCGCCGCCGCCGTCGGCAGCGAAGAAGGTCGTGCAGAAATTGCGGTCGGTGAGCAGCATGGTGATGGCGCCGGCGAGAACCGGCAGCGCCAGCAGCAGCAGAAACACGGTGACCAATTGCGACCACACGAAAAGCGGCATCTTGTGCAGCGTCATGCCAGGTGCGCGCATGTTGAAGATGGTGGTGATGAAATTGATGGCGCCGAGGATCGAAGACGCGCCGGCGAGATGGATCGACAGGATGACGAAATCCATCGCCGGGCCGGGATGGCCCGAGGTCGACAGCGGCGCGTAGATGGTCCAGCCGGTGCCGGCGCCCAAGGTGCCCGGTTCGCCGCCGACGAACATCGAGGTCAAAAGCAGCGCGAAGGAAGCCGGCAACAGCCAGAACGAAATATTGTTCATGCGCGGGAACGCCATGTCGGGCGCCACAATCATGATCGGCAAGAACCAATTGCCGAAGCCGCCGATCATCGCCGGCATCACCATGAAGAAGATCATGATCAGGCCGTGCGAGGTGGCGACGACGTTGTAATCGTGCGGATCGGTGAAGAACTGGATGCCGGGCTCTTGCAGCTCGGCCCGCATGGCGATCGACAGACTGGCGCCGATCACGCCCGCCATCATCGCGAAGCACAGGTACATCGTGCCGATGTCCTTATGGTTCGTCGAATACACGAACCGGCGCCATCCGGTCGGATGGGCGTGCGCGTCGTGGGCGTCGTGTGCGGCTGCGTTGCTGGCCATCGCTGTTATCCTTCAACCCTTACTCGTTGTCGCGCGGATTATATTCGTATTATTATATATGTCACTTGAGGCTGCCGGCTACGGCGACCGTGGTCGGACTCACGCTTTGATCCTTCTTGGCGGCGGCGACCGCGCTCGAAGGAACGGCGTCATCGGCAGCGAACTTCTTCTTCGCCACTTCGAGCCAAGCGGTATATTCCTTCTCGCTCACGACGTGCACGGCGATTGGCATGAACGCGTGGTCGCGGCCGCAAAGCTGCGAGCACTGACCGTAATAGATGCCTTCGCGTTCCGCCTTGAACCAGGTCTCGTTGAGGCGGCCCGGGATGGCGTCGATCTTGATGCCGAAGGACGGCACCGAGAACGAGTGGATGACGTCGGCGCCGGTGACCAGCACCTTCACCACCTTGTTGACCGGCACCACCATATCGTTGTCGACGGCCAAGAGGCGCGGCTGGCCGGGCTTGAGGTCCTTGTCCTGGACCATCAGCGAATCGAAATCGATCTTGGAATCCGGATAGCTGTAGTTCCAGAACCACTGCTTGCCGGTGACCTTCACCGTCAGATCGGCGGGCGGGATTTTCAACTGGTAGAACAGCAGGCGGAACGAGGGCACCGCGACCGTCACCAGGATGAGCACCGGCACCACGGTCCACATGATTTCGATAGCGGTGTTGTGCGTGGTGCGCGAGGGCAACGGGTTGGCGCGGGCGTTGAAGCGCACGACGATGATCGCGAGCAACCCCAGTACGAAGAGGGCGATAGCGACGATCAGCCAGAGCAGGTAATCATTGAACCAGACAATGTCGTCCATCACCGGCGAGGCCGACTGCTGCAGCCCCAGTTCCCAGGGCGTGGGTTGGCCGAGGCCGGCCCATGCGACACCGCCGCTGGCGATAACGGTCACGCCCGTGACCATGAAAGCGATCAACCGCTTGAGCACCAGCATTGTCTTATCTGCTCCCTCGACGAGAAATTCCGCCTTGGCTAGGCCCCTTTTTTGCCGGCCACCACAGGCAAGATGTCGGCTCGGCCCCGCTGAGCACGGCGTTTTACCACGGGCGTGGCAGGTTTTGCGGTGCGGCGGGACGGGGGGAAATCCCGGCCTCTCAAACCACAATTCCGGCCTTGCCGCAATGCACCTTATCGCCCGGTCCACGCAGCAAACGGCTGGCCGGCGGGAACCGGCCGACGCCGCATTTATGCCACGAGCGGACGGCTTGGATGAGGCCACCGCGGAAGATGCCCGGCCCTGGCACTTGCTTGACAGGACCGGCCGGGCATGACCCAACGAGATCGAATAAAATGTTGGCGGGACGGCGATTCGCCTGCCGGCAGGGACCCGGGGCGTGGGCCAAGGAACTCGATGATGGAGCTTATCGGGGCAAACCGAGGGGCGTTGCGCGGCCGGGCCTGGCTCGCCCCGCTGCTTTTGGTCGCGGCGCTGGCGGCCCTCCCCCTCGACCGGGCGGCTGCACAGGGCGCGGTCAAGTCGGTGCATAAGGACTGGCAGATCCGCTGCGACACTCCGCCCGGCGCCAAGACCGAGCAATGCGCGCTGATCCAGAGCGTCACCGCGGAAGACCGCGCCAATGTCGGGCTCACCGTGATCGTGCTCAAGACCGCCGACCTGAAGAGCCGGCTGATGCGGGTGGTGGCGCCGCTCGGTGTGCTGTTGCCGTCCGGTCTCGGCCTCAAGATCGACAATGCCGATATCGGCCGCGCCGGCTTCGTGCGTTGCCTGCCCAATGGCTGCATCGCCGAGGTGGTGATGGACGACGCGCTGATTGGCAAACTGCGCAACGGCAAGACCGCGACATTCATCATCTTCCAGACGCCGGAGGAAGGCATCGGATTTCCGATGAGCCTCGCCGGCTTCGGCGAGGGCTACGACCAGCTTCCGTAGCTCCCATTCTGCCCACCCTCGCCTTCAGCGCCCGATCCGTGGATACTGCCCGCGCTACGCGATCGCGGACGCATCGCTACAGATTGCCGGAGTAATTGTTGTGCAATTAGGTTTCGTCGGCCTGGGCGCCATGGGCGAGCTCATTGTGCTGCGTCTGATGGCCGCCGGGCATCAAGTCACCGGCTGGAACCGGTCGCGCGCCAAGGGCGAGGCACTGATCAAGCAAGGCATGCGCTGGGCCGATAATCCGCGCGCGGTGGCGGAAAAATCAGACATCGTCTTTTCCATCGTCACCGACTCCAAGGCGGTGAAGGCGGTCGCGCTCGGTCAGGACGGCATCGTCGCGGGCCTCAAACGCGGCGGCATCTATATCGACATGAGCACCATCGAGCCCGAGGCGAGCCGAGCCATCGCCGCCGAATTCGCCAAGGCCGGCTCGATCATGCTCGACGGCCCGTTGTCGGGAAGTCCGATTACGGTTGTGCAGGGCAACGCCTCGATCATGATCGGCGGCGACGAGGCCGCCTTCGAGCGCGTGAAGCCGGTGCTGTTGGCGATCGGGCCGAAGGTAACCCGCATCGGCGCCAACGGCCTTGCCTGCCAGATGAAAATCGCAGTCAACCTGCTGTTGATGGTGGAGGTTATCGCCTTCGGCGAAGCGGTGGCGCTGGCCGAAAAGGGCGGTGTCGATCGTAGCGTTGCGCTCGACGCCATGCTCAAGAGCGTCGCCGCCTCACCGGTGCTCGGCTATCGCGGGCCGTTCATTCTCGAGGGTAAGATGCCGGCGGTGCCGCTCGCCGATGTCACCTTGCAGCAGAAGGACATGCTGCTGGCGCTCAATCTCGGCCGCACGTTGGGCAGCCCGGTGCCGCTCGCCGCCGCCGCCAACGAAATGATGAACGCCTGCCGCGGGCTTGGAATCGACGGCAACGATTTCGTGGTCGCACATCAGGTCTATCGCCACCTGGGAGGACAAAAATGACGTCACAAGGTCAAAAAATTGGGGCCGCCCTGGCCAAGGCCGTGAAAGGCGCGGCCACCGCATGGAAGGAAGGCCAGCCCGCTCCGGTCATGTTTCGTACCAATCTGCGCGACGTGCCTAAGGTCGAAGGTCTCAAACGCGACGACGGCTGGGTCGACATGCAGGTGCAGTTCCTGATCGACAAGAAATCGGCCGATGCCGATAACGTGGTCGGCTGGACCGTACTCAAGCCGGGCGCGCGGCACGAAAACCACCGCCATCACAATTGCGACGAGTTCTTCATCGTGCTCAAGGGGCGCGGCATGATCTACACCGATCACGGTGACAAGCCGTCGTCCGAAGGCGACGTGGTCTATTCGCCGCGCGGCTGCTGGCACGGCTTCAACAACACGTCGGACGAGGACGTTGTGCTGGTTTGGGGCTGGATGGGCGCCGGATCGATCGAGGACTCCGGCTACGAAGTGCACCCGGAGACCCACAAGTGACTTTTCCGCTGACCGACCTCGACAATCCGCTCATCAAAAAAGGCATGACCGCGCAAATGGCCGCGCGGCGTGCCCGCATCGCCGCGGGCGAGAAACCGCTCGGCTGGAAGGTCGGCATGGGCTCGCCCGCCAGCTTGCAAAAACTTGTGCTGCAGTCGCCGCTCATCGGTTTCCTGATGCAGCGCGCGTTGCTGCTGTCGGGCAGCACGGTGTCGCTGAAGGGCTACACCAGGCCCGTGGCCGAACCGGAAATCGCCGTGCGCATGGCGCGCGATTTGCCCGCCGGCGCTTCGGCCGAAGCGGCCGCGGCGGCGGTGAAGGAAATTTTCCCGGCCATCGAGATCGCCGACCTCGATCCGGTGCCGGCAACCGACAATCTCGACCGCGTACTCGAAGGCGATATTTTCCAGCGTCATGTCGTGTTGTGCGGTAACACGCGGCCGGGCGCCGGCCTTGCCGGCCTCACCTCACGGCTGATCCGGCGCGGCGCCGAAGAGGCGCGCACCACCGATCCGCAAGCCCTGACCGGCAAGCTTGTCGAAATCGTTGCCCATGTCGCCGGCACGCTCGCCGCCTTCGGCGAGAAGCTTGCCGCCGGCGATGTCATCATCACCGGCTCGATCACGCCGCCGCTGATGCTCGAGCCGGACGAGGTTGAATTGGCCCACATTCTCGAGCCGATCGGCGAGGTCAGCGTCAATTTTTCGCGCGATTGAGCGATCGACCCGGCAACGGATCAGCGAACTTCCAAGACCAGCTTGCCCTGCAGATGGCGGCCTTCGCTGATTTTGTGCGCCTGTGCTGCGTCCGCGAGCTTGTAACGGTGGATCACCGGCGGGCGCACCGCACCGGCTGCGAGCAGCGCCAGCATGCGCTCGAGATGCGCGCGATCGCGTTTGACATCGGGCCGTAACGTCTGCACGTCCTTGCGGTCTGGCTCGAAGCCGTCCGGCGCCGGCGCGATCCACACCAGCCGGCCACCCGGCTTGAGCACCTTGTAAGAGCCGGCGCGCACGCTGCCGCCGACGGTGTCGAACACGACGTCGCAGATCGGACCGATGGCCGTGAAATCCTCCTTGTTGTAATCGATCACCCGGTCGGCGCCGAGGCCGCGGACATAAGCGACATTGCTGGCGCTGGCAGTGGAGATCACGGTCGCGCCGATGTGCTTGGCAAGCTGCACGGCAAAGCTCGCCACGCCGCCAGCGCCGCCCTGGATCAGAATGGTCTCGCCCGCTTTGAGGTGCGCGGTATCTTCGATGGCCGTGAGCGCGGTCAGGCTGATGAGCCCGAGCGCCGCCGCCTCGGCATGGCTGAGCGAAGTGGGCTTCTTGGCAGCGATCGCGGCTTTTATGGCGATCTTTTCCGCGTAAGTGCCCTCGATGCCTACGTCGGTGACGGCGAATACCGCGTCACCTACTTTGAAATCGGTGACCCCCGCGCCGACCGCGCTGACCACGCCGGAAAAATCTCGGCCCATGATGTGCGGGAATTGGCTCAGTCTATATCGGCCGTTTCCCCGACGAACCTTGGGATCGGCGCCGTTCACGCTCGCCGCGTGAATATCGACAACCACCTCGCCGGGGCCGGCCTTCGGGTCCGGCGCCTCGCCGGTGCGCAGCATCTCCGGCCCGCCGTGATCGGTCAGTAGCATCGCCTTCATGAGGAACCTCCAGCGCAATAACGGCCTACTAAGCCTGCCGCCGGCGGCGAGGTCCAGTCGCACCCTCGCAGAATCGCCACATAGGTCTTATGTGGTGGGTTTCAGCCCGCCGTCCCGGAGAAAAGACCAATGCAACCAGCCATTTCCTCGCTCATCGACCGCGCCGGGCTCGACAAGGCCAAGGTCCGCCAGTTGATCGGCCGCGGCCTGGAAGGCGCCGACGACGGCGAATTGTTCCTGGAATATCGCCAGGCCGAGTTGCTGGTATTCGACAACGGCCGGCTCAAGCAGGCGACCTATGACACGACGCAGGGATTCGGCCTGCGCGCGGTAAAGGGCGAGGCGGTCGGCTTCGCGCATGCCTCCGACGTGTCGGAAGCAGCGCTCGCCCGCGCCGCCGAAGCGGTACGCGCGGTAAAAGGCGGCCACAGCGGGAAATATGCCGAGCCTCCAGGCCACACCAACCGCAAACTCTATGGCGATGAGAACCCGCTGGCGCAGCCGGCCTTCGACGCCAAAGTCAAATTGCTGGAATCGATCGATGCCTATGCGCGGGCGAAAGACCCGCGCGTGCGGCAAGTAACGGCTACCGTCGGCGCCACCTGGCAGGTGGTGGAAATCCTGCGTGCCGACGGCGAGAGCTATCGCGACATCCGCCCGCTGGTGCGGCTCAATGTCAGCGTCGTCACCGGCGACGGCGACCGGCAGGAGAGCGGCAGTTACGGCTTAGGCGGACGCGAAGGCTGTGAGCGCTTCATCGAGACGCGTTCATGGCAGCACGCTGTCGACGAGGCGGTGCGTCAGGCGTTGGTCAATCTTGAGGCGGTGGCAGCGCCTGCCGGCGAGATGGACGTGGTGCTCAGCAACGGCTGGCCCGGCGTGATGCTGCACGAGGCGGTCGGCCATGGTCTGGAAGGCGATTTCAATCGCAAGAAATCCTCCGCCTTCGCCGGCCTGATGGGCCAGCAAGTTGCGGCCAAAGGCGTCACCGTGATCGACGATGGCACAGTGCAGGCGCGGCGCGGCTCGCTTTCGATCGACGACGAGGGCACGCCGACCAACCGCACCGTGCTGATCGAGGACGGCATCCTCGTCGGTTACATGCAGGACCGGCAGAACGCGCGCCTTATGAACATGAAGCCAACGGGCAATGGCCGGCGCGAATCTCATGCGCACGTGCCAATGCCGCGCATGACCAACACCGCGATGCTGGCCGGCAAGCACGATCCCAAGGAAATCATCGCCTCGGTGAAGAACGGCCTTTATGCGGTGAGCTTTGGCGGCGGCCAGGTCGACATCACCTCGGGCAAATACGTGTTTCAATGCACCGAGGCCTACAGAATCGAAAACGGCAAAGTCGGCGCGCCCGTGAAGGGCGCCATGCTGATCGGCAATGGCCCAACCGACCTGCATCGCATTTCGATGATCGGCAACGACTTCGCGCTTGACCCCGGCATCGGCACCTGCGGCAAGAACGGCCAGGGCGTGCCGGTCGGCGTCGGCCAGCCGACCCTGCGCATGGATCGCATCACTGTTGGTGGCACCGCGTAACCGGAGCGTATTGATATGCCATTAGACACGTCCCGCATCCGCGGCTGGACCAAGAGCATCGTCGACATCGCCGTCATTCTGCTGGTGGTGACGGCCGGCAAGACTGCCATCGCGGAGCCGTTTTACGTTCCGTCCGGCTCGATGGAACCGACGCTGCTGATCGGCGACGAATTGCTTGCAACCAAATTCCCCTACGGTTACGGGTCCGCCTCGCTGCCCTCCTTCATCGTGCTGCCGAACACCCCGCATATTCTCGGCAGTCTGCCACGCCGCGGCGACGTGGTCGTTTTCCGCTGGCCGGGCGACCGCTCGCAGATCTGGGTCAAGCGGGTGATCGGTCTGCCGGGCGACCGCATCGCGCTCACCGAGGGCCGCGTGTCGATCAACGGAACGCCGGTGGAGATTGTGCGGGACGGAATCGGCGAAGCGGAAAGCGAAGACGGCACCATGGTGCCGGCCGCGCGCTTTACGGAGACGCTGCCGGGGCCGCGAGCGCATCTGATCTTCAAGCTGACCAATGCCAATCCGCTCGACAATATGGCCGAGATAACCGTGCCGCCCGATCACCTGTTCGTTATGGGCGACAACCGCGATAATTCGGCCGACAGCCGCGTGCCGGTCCGCGAGGGCGGCGTCGGCCTGCTGCCGGTGGCCGATCTGGTCGGGCGCGTCGACGGCATCGTCGGCTCCTGGGACCTCGGCATCAAACACCAGCCGGTGTGGACCTGGCCGCAGGGCTTGCGGTTGTCGCGGTTCTTCAGCGCTGTGCACTGAACGCGTTTGTTGCGCGCGTCAGACGATTCGACGGGCTATCGCACCACGCCCGATATGCAGCACGGCTTGTGCCGCGGCCGCGTGATCTTGTCCTTCAGATAGCAGCGCGCCGGCGGCCCGAGATAGCCGGGGCGTACAAAGGTCCAGGCGCGGCAACGGTTGTCGCTTTCGCAGGCCGCCTTGCAGGCGGCGCCGGATGCGTCAGGGGCGGTGTCGAAATTGCGATAGTCGCCGCCGAACCGGTCGATGGCGAATTCCATCGATCCCTTGCGCGGCTCGATCACGCCGGCCCCGCGCACGCCCGACACGCAGCATTTGTCCTCATGGCGAGGCGGCACGCGGTTCTTCAGCCGGCAGGCGGCGAGCGCAAAGGTGGTGCGCGGATAGGAGAAGCTCCAGGCCCGGCAGCGCGCGTCGCGCTCGCAGCGGGAGGCGCAGACTGCCGGGTCGCCATTGCGGATCTGGAAGGTCTGGTAGTCACCGCCGTGGCGGTCGTAACCGGTCTGCGCCCACGCCGAGCCGGCCGCCGCGACGACGATGAGCACGAGCACGCCCCATAGTCTGACCGGAAACCACATGCGCGCCCGCCCGGCTCTGTAACAGCCGCAAAGCCTAGCCCCAGGCGACATGTTAGCGCACCCGCCGGGAGTTGTGCAGATAGCGCATGACAGCGGCCGGGGCGCAAGTCAGAATCCCGTGCGCATGTGAAGGAGGATCGCCTGCCGGGACCCTACTTACGGCTGCGCGCGCGGCTTGCCGCGTGCGACCGCTACGATCTCGCGGTCGTCGCGTTGCTGATCCTGTTGGTGGCACTCGCGCTCGCCACTTACGATTCCTATGCGATTTCCAACGACGAGGGGGTGCAGCAGCACTACGGCGAGCTGATCGTCGCCTACTACGCCAGCGGCTTCGCCGACCAGGCGCTGTTTCATTATGCCAACTTGTATTTATACGGCGGCTTGTTCGACGTCTTGGCGGTGCTGTTCGAGCGGCTGCTGCCGTTTCTCGACCCTTATTCGGTCCGCCACATTCTTTGCGCCCTGACCGGCATAGCCGGCATCGGCGCCGCCGCGGCGACGGCGCGAATGGTGGCAGGAGCGCGCGCCGGCGCCATTGCCGCTTTTGCGCTGGCGGTATGCGGGCCGTGGTACGGCTCGATGTTCAACCACACCAAGGACATTCCGTTTGCGGCGGCGATGACGGGCGCCGCCTACTTCCTGCTTCGCTCGGCACGCGAGCTGCCCCGTCCGCACTGGCGCCCCGTGATCGCCTTCGGAGTCCTGCTTGGCGCCGCGCTCGGCATCCGCGTGCTCGGCCTGCTGATGGTCGGTTATGCCGGCCTTGCCATGGTCATCGGCATGCAGCAGTTGCGCAGCGAGCCGATGCGCGATCGCTTGAGTTTCTTCGCGCAGTCGGCGACCGCGCTCGCGCCGGCCTTCCTGATCGGCTACTTCATCATGATCGCGGCCTGGCCGTGGTCGGCGCTGGCGCCGCTCAATCCGGTGCGCGGTCTCGTCGATTTCGGCGAGTTCAATTATCACATCAAGACATTGCTCGATGGTCAGATTTACGAGATGGGCGACGTGCCGCGCTGGTACGTTCCGGCCTATCTGCTGATCAAGTTGCCGCTGCTGGTGCTGGTCGGCGCCGCGGCCGCGTTCGCGTTCATCGTGCTGCCCGGGCGAGCGGTATCGGACGCGCCGAACCGGCGTTCCCAGACTGCCTTGCTCGCTTTCATCGCCACTTTTCCGGTCATTTGCGAAGTGATCGACCGCGGCCCGGCCTTTAGCGGCCTGCGCCATTTCCTGTTCGTCGTGCCGCCCTTTGCTGTACTGGCCGGCCTCGGCTTCGACTGGCTGCTGACCGAGATTGCAAGGCATGGCCGCGCATTGGCGACGATGGGGCTCGCTGCCATCGGCGCAGTGTTGGCGTGGAATGCTGCGATCCTCATCGAACTGCATCCCTACCAGTACCTTTATTACAATCCGCTGGTCGGCGGGCTGGAGGGCGCATCCGGGCGCTACGTTACCGACTACTGGGTCAACATCATGCCGGAGGCGGTCGACGATCTGGAGGACTATGTCGCCAAGCTCGACCAGGCCGGCAACCGCGGCCGCCAATACACCGTCGCAGTCTGCGGCGAGCGGCTGCCATTCGAAAAGGAAGCCGACCCGCGATTGCACTGGACCGAGGACTGGAAACAGGCGGAGTTTTTCATCGCGCCCACGCATATGAATTGCGACCGCGCGGTCAACGGCAAAGTGATCGCGACCATCACGCGGCTGGGCGTACGCATTGGCGTGGTCAAGGACCGTCGCGCGCTCGTAAAGGCGGAGTTCGCGCACCACCACTGATCGCGATTCAAAATAAATACGCCCGCCGGAGGGGCCGGCGGGCGCTTAGATCCGGTCGCGAGAGGGGATGATCGCGGGCTCCGGATCGAGCGGCCGACGAGAGGGGCTCGGCCGTTTGCTTTGTTTCGTCACATCGCCTGGCGCGCCGGGCGGTTGGTCGGCGGCCGATGGAAGCCGTTTTCGACGCGTTCCGCCGGCACGCGCAGCGCAGATCGGTTCGTGCGGCGCTCGATGGCGCGATCGCGCAGCAGCGCGGTCGGGTCGTCCCAAAACGGCTCGGAAAAAGCGTCGCGCAGGTCGCCGCGGGTGATGCCGATATCGGCCAGCATGTGGCGGTCGAGCCCGGCCAGAACTCGCGCATCGCGCCGGTTGCGGCGCGCGCGCGCGAACTGCTTGAGCCAATAGGTCACCAGCGCCACCACGGCGAACAGGGCGCGCACCAGCGTGCCGCCGGCAACAGGCAAAACGGGGATATTTGTGCTCATCGTCAGTCTCCTTGCAGTTAGCGGTTGTGCGGCCAAAATCGCTCCGGCCGCGCCCCGCAACCACCCGAAAGCCCCACCCGATTCCTTGGGATGCGGAGGACTATATGGACCGGGGGGATTGATTAGTGAAACGAATGTTTTTAATCTAACCGATCACGAATAGTGATATAGTCCGGCGGGCCCGGAAAGGCCTGCGGCAAACCAGGACACAGCCAATGACCGCGCTGATCGACGTCGACCAATTGCGCACTTTCATCGCCATCGCCGAAACGGGCAGCTTCACCAAGGCGGCCGAAGTGGTGAACAAGACCCAATCGGCGGTGTCGATGCAGATGAAGCGCCTGGAGGAGCGGATCGAGCGACCGATCTTCGCGCGCGACGGACGCGCCTCCCGGCTCACCGAGGACGGTCAGCGTCTGCTCGATTACGCGCGCCGCATCGTCAAGCTCAATGTCGAGACACTGGCCGCATTCTCCGATGCCGAATTGTCCGGCCGCGTGCGGCTGGGCGTGCCCGACGATTACGCCGACCGCTATCTGCCCGAGATCATGGCGCGGTTTTCGCGCGCCTATCCGGGCGTCGAACTGACCGTGATCTGCGAGCCGACTGTCGATCTGCTCGAGCGTATCGACGGCAACGAGATCGATCTCGCGATTGTCACCAATTGCGAGGTCAAGCGCGACTCGGAGACCTTCCGGCGCGAGCGGCTCTGCTGGGTGACGTCGAACCGGCATCCGACGCATCTAGAGGAACGGCTGCCGCTGGCGCTCGGCCGCCCGACCTGTTCGTGGCGGCGCATCGCCATTGAGCGGATCGAGAAAGTCGGGCGCCCCTATCGCATCCTCTATTCAAGCTCGAATGCCGGCGCGGTGGCCGCCGCCGTGCTGGCGGGATTGGCCGTGTCGGTGCTGCCGGAGTCGGGCCTGCGTCCGGGCATGCGCGTGCTGACCGCGGCAGAAGGCTTCCCTGAATTACCCACGTGCCGCATCGGCCTGGTGCGCAACGCGCATGAAGGCTCGACGCTCGCCAATGCGCTGGCCGAGCACATCATCTCCTCGCTCGACAACCTGTCGGAAGCCGTGCAGGCAGCGGAGTGAATCAGTTGCGTGTCCCGGACGCGGTGCAGCGCGCCAGCGATGCACCGCAGATCCGGGACCGTTCCAGGCGCTGTTCTTCGTAAAGGTCCCGGGTCTACAGCGCACCGTTCCGCTTCGCTTCACGCTGCGCTGCGCCCGGGACACGAGTCTCTCAATACGCATACTCCTCGAAAATCGGCTCGACCGAGCCGTTCCACTGGCCGCGGAATTTCTCCAGCAATTCCTCCGCCGGCGTGGTGGTGCGCGCGACGCTCTCTTCCAGCGGGCGCAGGTAGCGCGTCTCGTCGCGGCCGTTACGGTCGAGGAACTTGCGGCGCGCCAGCCCACGCGCGCAAAAGCGCAGCGTCTCCTGCGCCAGTGTCAGCACATTACGGCCGCGAATCTCGGCATTGAAACCGAGCTTGGGCACGTCGTCGCGCAGCTTCTGCCGCTCGGCCGCGCTCCAGCCTTTGACCATGTCCCAGCAGGCCGCGAGCGCGTCGTCATCGTAGAGCAGCCCGACCCAGAACGCCGCGAGCGAAGGCAGCCGCCGCCACGGCCCGCCGTCGGCGCCCCGCATTTCCAGATAACGCTTGAGCCGCACCTCGGGAAAAATGGTCGATAGGTGATTGGCCCAGTCGGAAATGGTCGGCCGCTCGCCCGGCAATTCGGCGAGCTTGCCGGCGAAGAAGTCGCGGAACGACTTGCCCGACACGTCGATATATTTGTCGCCGCGTTTGATGAAATACATCGGCACGCCGAGCGCGTAGTCGACGTAGCGCTCGAAACCCATGCCCGGCTCGAAGGCCCAGGGCAGCATGCCGGAGCGATCGGCGTCGGTGTCGCGCCAGATTTCCGAACGGAATGACAAAAAGCCGTTCGGCTTGCCTTCGGTGAACGGCGAATTGGCGAACAGCGCGGTCGCCACCGGTTGCAACGCCAGCGACACCCGCAATTTTGTCACCATGTCGGCTTCGGATGAGAAGTCGAGGTTCGCCTGCACGGTGCAGGTGCGGTACATCATGTCGAGGCCGAGCTTGCCGACCTTCGGCATGTAGTTCGTCATGATACGGTAGCGGCCCTTCGGCATCATCGGTATGTCGGCGCGGCTCCAATTCGGCGTCATGCCGATGCCGAGGAAGCCGATGCCCAAGGGCTTGGCCACCTCGCGCAACTGCGCCAGGTGCGCCATCAGCTCCGAGCAGGTCTGGTGCACGTTTTCCAGGGGCGCGCCGGAGAGTTCGAATTGCCCGCCCGGCTCCAGCGAAATGGCGCCGCCATGGGTGACGTCGAACAGGCCGATGATGTTGTCGCCCTCCATGATCGGCTCCCAGCCGAGCAGATCGTGCATACCTTCGAGCAACGCGCGGATCGAGCGCAGGCCGGCATAGGGCACCGGCCGATGGCCGTTCACGGTGAAGGCAAATTTCTCGTGCTCGGTGCCGACGCGGAATTGCGCCTTCGGCTTGCAGCCCGCTTCGAGCCAGGCGACGAGTTCGTCACGCGTCTCGATCGGGGTCATGTCGATCTGGTCACGAGCCATTGCGGGGTACTTAATGCTTGCGCGTGATCTTGTCCGAAAATCGGTATCCGCTTTTTGGGATCACGCGCGGAAAAAAGGGCCGCGACCTTAAACATGGGAAGCGTGAAAGGGCAATGCGAGAAGCGTCACAGACCCGTGTGTGGCCGTGCCGGCCATAACTGGCGCGCGGCGGCGAGTGCGGCCAGCATGCCGACAAGCTGGGCGGCAATGAAGGCAGGGGCGCCGGCGGGCGCAATGCCGGCAAAGGTATCGGAAAGGCTGCGCGCGATGGTCACGGCCGGATTGGCGAACGAGGTGGACGCGGTAAACCAATAGGCCGCGCTGATATAGAGCCCAACCGCATAGGCGATAGCTTGTGGCGCGCGCGCGAGGCAACCGAAGATCGCCAGCAGCAGGCCGAATGTGGCGACGCCTTCTGCGAACCATTGCCCCGGGCCGGTGCGCGCATGCGCGGAGATTTGCAGGATCGGCAAGTCGAACATGGCGTGGGCGGCGAATACGCCGAGAATGCCGCCCATCACCTGCGCTGCGACATAGCAGCTGAGCTCCGACCGTTTCAACTCGCCGCGCAGCGCGAAACCGATGCTAACGGCCGGGTTGAAATGCGCGCCCGAGACCGGGCCGAAAATCAGGATCAGCACCACCAGGATGGCGCCGGTCGGCAGCGTGTTGCCGAGCAAGGCCAGCGCGGCATTGCCGCCGGAAAGCCGCTCGCCCATGATGCCGGAGCCAACCACCGTGGCGAGCAGGAAGGCGGTGCCGAGCGCTTCGGCAAACAGCCGGCGCGAAAAAGGCTCCGGCATCAGTCGGCTTTCGCCAAACTCGCGGCACCCTCGGCGCGGCCGATGGCCTTGAGGTGCGAAGTCAGCACCAGGCGGTCGAGTTTCCCGATCGGCAGCGCCAGGAACAATTCAATGCGCCTGTTGAGCATGCGATAGGCGTCCTTGAAGGCGAGCGCGATCTCGGCCTCGCTGCCGTATGCCGCGGCCGGGTCGGGAATTCCCCAATGCGCGGTGATCGGCTGGCCCGGCCACAACGGGCAGGATTCGCCGGCGGCGCTGTCGCAGACGGTGAAAACGAAATCGAGATCGGGCGAGCCTGCTTGCGCGAACTCGCCCCAGGATTTCGAGCGTAGCGTGGAGACGTCGTGGTTGAACTTGCACAACAAATCGAGCGTGCGCGGATTGACTTTGCCTTTCGGGTGGCTGCCGGCGCTGAACGCCTTGAAGCGGCCGCGGCCCTCGCGGTTGAGGATCGCTTCGGCGATGATCGAACGCGCCGAATTGCCGGTGCAGAGGAACAAGACATTGTAGAGGCGATCACGCACTGACCTTCTCCTTACCCACAGGCGCGCAACACGACGCGGTGAAATCATTCACGACCGGGGCACAGATTTCCGGCCGTCCACCGCAACAATCGCGCAGCATGAAATCGATCAAGCCGCGGAAGCCGTCGAGATTGGCGCGGTAGTTCATGACGCGCCCCTGCCGCGCTACCGCGATCAGTCCCCCGCGCATGAGCGCCGCGAGATGCGTCGACATGGTATTGTGCGGCACCTTGCAGACATCTGCGATCTCGCCAGCCGGCAGCCCCTCGGGATGCGCGGCGACGAGCTTGCGAAAGGCTTTCAGCCGGGTCGGCTGCGCCAAAGCGGCGAAAGCGGCCTGCGCTTTATTTGCGTCCATACGTCGAGACATATCGACATAATGTGATAGCCTTATGACCGAGGCAAGATTGGCAGGGCAACTTCCACCATACCGCCTATATTGACAGCGTTCTATTTTCGTTCTCTATCTGAAAATCACTCCGCTCGCCGCAGAAGTCAGCGCCATGCAGACCTTTTCGCCGCATCAGGATGCCGCGCTGAATGCCGTCGCCGATTGGCTGAAAGCCAAACCCGGCTCCAACGGCACGCCGCAGGTGTTCCGCCTGTTCGGCTATGCCGGCACCGGCAAGACCACGCTCGCCCGCCATTTGGCCGAGCACGCCGACGGCGAGGTGAAGTTCGCCGCCTTCACCGGCAAAGCAGCGTCCGTGATGCGCGGCAAAGGCTGCAAGGGCGCCTCCACCATCCACTCTCTCATTTACCGGGCGCGCGAAAGCGGCGAGGAAATCCCCAGCTTCGACCTGTGGGAGGAGGCGCCGGCGTCGAAGGCCGAACTGATCGTCATCGACGAATGCTCGATGGTGGACGCCGAGCTCGGCCGCGACTTGCTGTCGTTCGGCGTGCCGGTGCTGGTGCTGGGCGATCCGGCGCAATTGCCGCCGATCCAGGGCGGCGGGTTTTTCACCGAAGCCGAGCCGGACGCCATGCTCACCGAGGTGCACCGCCAGGCAATCGACGACCCGATCGTACGGCTGTCGATGGAAATCCGCGCCGGCGAATATTTCGAGCCCGGCCGCTACGGTGAGACGGAAGTCGTTGCGAAAAGCGATCTCGATCCCGAACGCGTGTTGGAGGCCGACCAGGTGCTGGTCGGGCGCAACGCAACGCGGCGCGCCTATAACGCGCGCTTGCGCGAGCGGCGCGGCTTCGAGGACAAGCTGCCGGCGGCCGGCGACAAACTCGTGTGCCTGCGCAACAACCGCAAGAAGGGACTGTTCAACGGTGGCCTGTGGACGGTGAAGGAGCGCGGCGCGCGCAAGACCGGCATCATGACAATGCGGCTGACGCCCGACGACGAGACCGGCACGCGTGCGGTGAAAGTGTCGGTGCGGCCGGAATGCTTTTCCGGCGGCATTGAGCAGATCGACTGGGCGCGGCGCAAACCATACGATGAATTCGACTACGGCTACGTGCTCACCGTGCACAAGGCGCAAGGCTCGCAGTGGGACGACGTGGTGCTGTTCGACGAAAGCTTCGCGTTTCCCGACAGCCGCGAGCGCTGGCTCTACACCGGCGTGACCCGCGCGGCAAAGAGATTGACGGTGGTGGTGTGAGCCATGATCTGGACGACAACGGCAACTGCCGTTTCGGCGGCATTCCTGGCGTCGCTGGTGGAAGCGGTCGAAGCCCTCACTATCGTGCTTGCGGTCGCGACCGTGCGCGGCTGGCGGCCGGCTGGCCTCGGATCGGCCGTGGGATTGGCGACACTTGTCGTCATCGTGCTGGCGTTCGGGCCGCTGCTCGATCGCGTTCCGTTGTTCCTGCTGCAACTGGTCGTCGGCACGCTGCTGCTGCTGTTCGGCATGCGCTGGCTGCGCAAGGCGATATTGCGCGCCGCCGGCCTGATCGCCTTGCACGACGAGACTTTGGCGTTCGAGCATGAAACGGAAGAGCTGCGCGCGCAGGCGCGCCGCCACGACACAAGGCTCGACTGGCTCGCCGGCATCACCGCGTTCAAGGCCGTGGTGCTGGAAGGGCTTGAGGTCGTGTTCATTGTCATCGCAGTCGGCGCCGGGCGCGGGCTGATTGTGCCGGCGGGCGCAGGCGCGCTGCTCGCTTGCGTGCTCGTCAGCGGCGCCGGTCTTGCCGTTCACAAGCCGCTCGCCCGCGTGCCCGAGAACACGCTCAAATTTGCAGTTGGCGTGATGCTGTCATCGTTCGGTGTGTTCTGGCTCGGCGAAGGTTTCGGCGTCGCCTGGCCGGGCGGCGATCTGGCGATTCTCGCATTGGTCGCGATGTTCCTCGCCGTGGCGCTTGCCGCCGTCATGGCCGCGCGGCAAGCGGCGCAGGCCGTGCGATGAGCGCGTTGTCGAGCCTTTTGCGCGAACTGGCGGGATTGTTGGTCGACGACGGCGCCCTTGCACTGGGGCTGGTCGCGGTCATTGTTATTGCCGCGGTGGCCGCGACCACGATGCCGGGCACGCTTGTGGCGGGCGCTGTACTGGTTGCCGGCTGCGTCGGCGTGCTGGTCGTCAATGTGGTGCTGACGGCACGGCGCTGAGAGCGCTACATCACGCCGCGGCTTTCGCTTTCGGCGCAAAGCGGCCGTAGAAGGTTTCGTTCTTCTCGGCCAGATCGAGCAGGAGCTTCGGCGGCTTGAAGCGCGGGCCATATTTCTTTTCGAATTTCTGCGCCAGTGCCACGAATTTCTTCGGGCCCATCATGTCGATGTAGGACAGCGTGCCGCCCGAAAACGGCGCAAATCCCCAGCCGAGGATCGAGCCGACGTCGGCCTCGCGTACGTCGGTGACGACATGTTCCTCGAAGGTGCGCGCGGCTTCGATGGCCTGCGTGACCAGGAACCGCTGCTTCAATTCCTCGACGTCGAGCGCGTCGATTTCCTCGCCGCTCAGCTTCTTTGGCAGCAGGTCGGAAAGGCCCGGCCATAACCGCTTCGGCTTGCCCGGCGCGTAGTCGTAAAAGCCCTTGCCGTTCTTGCGCCCGAAGCGGCCGTTTTTCTCTACCATGTCTTCCATCAGCTTCTTTTGCGCCGGATCGACGGCGCCGGGGCCGAGATCGGCTTCGGCGGCGCGCACAATCTTCAGGCCGAGATCAAGCCCGGTCTCATCGTTGAGCGACAGCGGGCCGACCGGCATGCCGGCCATCCGCGCGGTGTTCTCCACCATCGCCGGCGGCACGCCCTCGAGCAGCATCAGGTAACCTTCCTGGATGTAATTGAGCACGCAGCGGTTGGCGTAGAAACCGCGCGAGTCGTTGACCACAATCGGCGTCTTGCGAATGGCGCGCACGTAATCGAGCGCGACCGCGAGCGCCTTGTCGCCCGTCTTCTTGCCGAGGATGATCTCGGTGAGCTTCATGCGATCGACCGGCGAGAAGAACTGGCTGCCGACGAAGCGCGGCGGATCCTTGAATTCGACGGCGAGCGAGGTGATCGGCAACGTCGAGGTATTGGAGGCAAACACCGTATTGT
>JBOHII010000131.1:0-3739 GCA_050725955.1 Pseudolabrys sp.
CGACAAAGCTGCGCGCTACGGTGACGACAATCGGTGGGACGGCGGCCGTTCGCATCTGACCCATGAAACGCCGCCCCGGTTACAATTGAGTTAAGTCGGCCTTGCGCTCCTTCTCCTTGCCAAATCCCCGTCCTACGTCCACCCTCCCCGCGCCGGTCCAATGAGATCGCCGCAGGGAGAACGACCCATGAAAGCCGCCGTCTTCGCGCTCGCGCTTGCCGCCTCCGGTCTCGCCGTCAACGCCGCCCATGCCGCCACCACCGACGACGTGAAATGGATCAACCGTTGCGTCGCCGACAACAAGGGCGACGCATCGGCCGCGGTGGTGCTGAAGTATTGCACCTGCATGAACAACAAGATGAGCGACAACGAAACCCAGTCGATCACCCAATGGGAAAAGACCCACGTCGCCGAGCGCAAGGCCTGCGATAAGGAATCCGGCTGGCGATAGCCGGCGCCATTCGCCAACGAACGCTGTTGTGCCCGCGTCCCGACGCGGGCCGGTCAAAACACCGGGCGATCTGGATCGCCTTTTAAGGGAGCACGCCCGGTCGAGGCCGACCGCCGCCCGATGACCGAATTATGACAGGCGACTGCGACCCTACGTTGTGCACAACCGAGCGCCGACCGCACGCATTTTGCTTCAAGGGTGCGCTATTTTTGCTTACATGAGATGCGTCGGAGCCTGGACCTGACGTCAATGGCGCAGAAACCTATTCAAGCCGCGGGCGGCATCGTTGTGCGCAACGGTCCGCGCGCGCTGGTCGCCGTCGTCCAGCGCAGCAAGGATGACCGCTGGGTGCTGCCGCGCGGCAAGCTCGAGCGCAACGAAAATCCGGCCGCCGGCGCCCGCCGCGAAGTGGTGGAGGAAACCGGTCATCGCGTCGAGGTGTACGAATTTCTCGGCGCCATGACCTATCGCGCGCGCGGCCGGCCGAAGGTCGTGCAGTTCTGGCGCATGCACGCGGCGGCGCGGCCGAGCCGCGACCTGATGAAGGACATCGCGGCGGTCGAATGGCTGTCGCTGTCGGCGGCGGTGCGGCGGCTCAGCTATCCGCTGGAGAAATTGTTTCTGCATCACGTCGGCCGCCGCGTACTCCGGCGGCGGCGCCGCAAAACCGGACGGCGCAAACCTGCCCGCAAGACCGCCAAGGTGCACCGGCGGCAAGCGCGCCGAAAAACGCCGACGCGGCGAAAGCTGCGCAGGCAACGCCGGCGATAGCCTAATTCGCGCGCGACATTCGCCGCAATCCTGCCCGGAGTCTTGCAAAAATTTAATGCGCACGGCGCCCGCGCAAAGCCAATTCCAAACGCGCCATTCACCAAGCGTTCACCCGAAAATGCGGAACTTCGCCGGCGACACGGACGTTATCGTTAGGAGCGCGTGTCGCAGGAAATGCACGCATCGGTCGTTGATTGAATACGGCCAAGCAAAAGAGCGAAGGAGCTAAGCCATGACCAAGTTGACCAAGACCCTGACAGCTATCGCGGCCACCGCGGCCCTTGCCGTCGCGGCCGTGGCAACACCGCAGCCGGCCGAGGCGCGCGGCGGCGCGCTTGCCGCCGGCATCATCGGCGGCCTCGCCGCCGGCGCCATCGTCGGCAGCGTGGCTGCGAACAACGGCTATTACGGCCCCGGCTCTTACTACGGCCCGGCGCCGGTCTATTACGGCGGGCCGTGCTACTGGACGCGTGAGCGGGTTCAGACCCCCTGGGGCTGGCACTGGCAACACGTGCGGGTTTGCGACTAAAGCGCGCGGCGAAATGACGCTAAACTGATTCGAAAAGCCCGGAATCTGACAAGATTCCGGGGTTTTTCGAGCGGGGGACAAAGAATCCTGCCATCAAATTTGCGACACATTAAGCCTGCCTCTTATATAGAGGTCCGGGACAGGCTTTAATCCCATAGCTTGGCGGTCGGCCCCGGCCGATCTCGACTCTGGAGGGCGAACCTATGAAGAAAACGATTTTCGCGCTGACGGCAGCTGCGGTCCTTGCCGTGAGCGCATTGTCTCCGACACCCGCCGACGCCCGTTGGCGTGGCGGCGGAATTGGCCTCGGTATCCTCGGCGGCGTCGTCGCCGGCGCCATCATCGGCAACGCGATCGGCAACCACCCCGGCTATTACAGCTATGACAGCTACTATGCCGACGCGCCGATGAATTGTCCCTATGGCGGTTACTGGGCGCGCAAGGCCTGGCATGACGACGAGGGTAATGTCCGCTACGGCCGGCCGCGTTATTTCTGCCGGTAGTCTTCGCGCTTGAGACTGTTGCTTTCGCCGCGGCCGCTCCGGTGGCCGCGGCGTCGCCGTATTTGCAATTGCCTTTGCAGCGCCGGTCATCGCCGCATGTGCTCGAGCACCGCCGCGGTCGGCCAGCAATCGACCTTCCGCCCGTTCTTCTTCTGATAGGCGCCGAGCGCTGAGCGCGTCAGCATGCCGGCCTTGCCGTCGATCTTGTCCTTGTACATGCCCAGTGCGGTGAGCCGCTGCTGCATCGCCTCGACCGCCGTGGTCTTGAGCTGCGCGTTCTTGCTCCACGGCGTCTGGAACGGCTTGCCGCCGGCGATGCGGTCGCTCAAGTGGCCGACGAACAGCACGTAGAGATCGGAATAATTATATTCCTTCAGCACGTAGTAATTCTTCGGCGTCAGGAAGGCCGGCCCGTAGGTGCCTTCCGGCAGCAGCAGCGAAGCCTCCGCCGCAAGTTCAACCGGCGTGAGCTTGCGCCCGTAGGTCGGCACATAGCCGCGCTTGAGCCATTGCGCGACCGGCATTGTGTGCGACGGCTCGGCGATGGTGCAATCGACGTTCGCCGGAATGCGCACCTCGATCGCCCAGGGCTTGCCGGCCTGCCAGCCTTTGCCGGCGAGTTGCTTGGCCGCGGACGCAAGCGCATCCGGCACCGAATGCCAGATGTCTTTCTTGCCGTCGCCGTCGAAATCGACCGCGTATTTGTAAAACTCCGACGGCAGGAATTGCGTCAGGCCCATGGCGCCGCCCCAGGACGAGCGCAAGTTTGCGCGCGGCACGCCGTCCTGCAGCATTTTCAGCGCATGCAGGAATTCGTTCTGGAAAAACTCCTTGCGCTTGCCGATATAGGCTTGCGTCGCCAGGACGCGCAGCGCGTCATGCGGCTGGCGCTCGGCGCCGTAATCGGTCTCGCGCGCCCAGATCGCCAGCACCACGTTGCCGGGCACGCCGAAAGTTTTTTCGATGCGGGCGAGCGTGTCGCGGTATTGCACGGCGAATTTTTTGCCTTGCGCGGCGAGCCGGTCGAAGGTCGGCTCGCGCAGATATTGCGCCGGCGTCTGCACGAATTCCGGCTGCTGCGGCTGCTTTTCCGGCCGCCCGGGCAGCGCGAGATCGGGCAGAGAATAATCCGGCTCCAGCCCGCGAATGGCCGCGCCGAACACGGCGCGCGAGACGCCGAGTTGATGCGCGGCGGGCCATTGCGTTTGCAGCCAGCGATCGAATCCCGAATCCGCGAATGCAGACGCGGCAACGAACAACGTGAACAGCGCGGCGGCGAGCATTCGCATCATCGCGCGCCCGTCATATGCAGCGCGAACAGGCAGAGCGGGACGAGGTCCAGCAGCGTCGCCCCGGCCAGGAGCGCGCGCGTGACGTGCTCGCGCACCTGGAGAAAGGCCATGGCCTCAATCACCAACAGGACCGGACCGAACACCATGCGCGGAATGGCGCCGAAGGCGATGAGCGGGCCGAGCAGAACAAGCA
>JBOHII010000132.1:0-2343 GCA_050725955.1 Pseudolabrys sp.
ACAGTGGGATCATGCTGACCATGCAGAAAACGCCGATGCCGATATAGGTCGCACGCCAACCATCGGCGGCGGTGAAATGCTGCACCACCGGCGGCCAGACCGTGCCGGCGAGATAATTGCCGGCGGCGGCGATAGTGACGGCGATGCCGCGGCGCCGGCGGAACCAATGCGAAATGTCGGCCATCAGCGGCGCAAAGGTGGCCGATGTGCCGGCGCCGATCAGCGCGCCATGCGCGAGCGCCGCCTGCCACAGGCTGCCGGCATTGCCGACGGCGATGTAGCCGGCGCCGAGCGTCAGCGCGCTGACGATCACCGCCACGGTGATGCCGAAGCGATCGGCGAGCTTGCCGATCAGGACGCCGCCGGCGGCAAAGCCGAGCATGGTCAGCGTATAGGGCAGCGAGGCCTCGCCGCGGTCGACGCCGAATTCCGCCTGCATCGCCGGAAGCACCACGACCACCGACCACATGCCGACACCGCCGATCGTGGACAAGGTCACGGCCACGGCAAGGCGCAGCCAGGAGGCGGCGGAATCCATTGCCACGCCTAAACCGGCGTTTGGTGGGGTGGATATCACAACGAAGGGCCCGGCATTTCCAAGGAGCGGTCCTAGCACCGGGTTGCGCTGCAATCCAATCTTGTCAGCTGGATGCGGCCGATCAAATATTTTGATAATCCGTCGCCAAGCGGGGGCGAGAAGCTCGCCCATGCCGGCGTCCGGCCCTATGGTGCCGCGCCGCCGATTTGACTATGAATGCGCCGACATGAACGCCCTCAATCTTCCGCGGCCGGAGTGGATGACCGAGGACCTCGTCCTGCTCGAAGAGCAGGCGCGGCGCTTTATCGACGATGCATTCGTCCCCCATCTCGATCGCTGGCACGAAGCCGGCATGTATGACCGCTCGGTGTGGAACAAGGCCGGCGAGGCCGGTCTGCTCTGCGCCTCGATGCCGGAAGAATATGGCGGGTCGGGCGGGACCTTCGCGCACGAGGCGGTGATCAATCGCGAACTCTCGCTCGCCGGGTTCGACACTTTCGGCGCACCGCTGCATTCGGGGATCGTGGCGCCCTACATCCTGCATTACGGCACCGAGGAACAGAAAAAGCGCTGGCTGCCCAAGCTCGCCACCGGCGAACTGGCCGGCGCCATCGCCATGACCGAGCCCGGCACCGGCTCCGATTTGCAGGGTGTGCGAACCACGGCGAAGAAATCCGGCAACGGCTATGTGCTTAACGGTTCCAAGACCTTCATCACCAATGGCCAGCACGCCAACCTGATCATCGTGGTGGCCAAGACCGATCCAAAGGCCGGTGCCAAAGGCACTTCGCTGCTGGTGGTGGAGACCGACGACGCGCCCGGCTTCCGCCGCGGCCGCAAGCTCAAGAAGCTCGGCATGGATTCCGCCGACACCTCGGAATTGTTTTTCGAGGACGTCAAGCTGCCAGCGGAAAGTCTGCTCGGCACCGAGGAAGGGCAGGGCTTCTATCAGCTCATGAAGGAATTGCCGCATGAGCGCCTGATCGTCGCCGTGCACGCGGTCGCCATGATGGAGCGCGCGCTCGAACTCACCGTCGACTACGTCAAGCAGCGCAAGGCCTTCGGCAAGGCGATCATCGAATTCCAGAACACGCAGTTCGAACTCGCCGAATGCAAGACCGACGCGACAATAGCCAAGGTGTTCCTTGACCATTGCATCGGCCAGCATATCGAGGGCAAGCTCGACACGGTGACCGCCTCGATGGCCAAATACCGCCTGACCGATACACAAGCCGAAGTGATCGACCGCTGCCTGCAATTGTTCGGCGGCTATGGCTATATGGACGAATATCCGATCTCGCGCCTCTATCGCGACGCGCGGGTGCTGCGTATCTATGCTGGCACGAACGAGATCATGAAGCTGCTGATCGCGCGCAGTTTGTGAATGCCGCTGCGAGGCCGCCGCGCTTGCCCTCTCCCCTTGTGGGAGAGGGTGGTTCGCGCGGAGGGAATCCGAGCGCGAACCGGGTGAGGGGTCCGGACGCGCGTTAGGTGTTGACCCCTCACCCGGCGTCTTGCTCGCTTTGCTCGCAAGTCGCCACCCTCTCCCACAGGGGGAGAGGGTAAGAGAAGAGAGGCTGCCATGCCCGACGCATTCATTTACGATCACGTGCGCACGCCGCGCGGCCGCGGCAAGGCCGACGGGGCTCTGCATGAGGTGACCGCGCTTAATCTCGCCGCCCAGGCGCTTGGCGCGGTCAAGGAGCGCAACAAGCTCGATCCCGCGATCGAAGACGACGTGGTGATGGGTTGCGTCGATCCGGTCGGAGAAGCAGGCGGCGATATTGCGCGCATGGCGGCGCTCG
>JBOHII010000133.1:0-11404 GCA_050725955.1 Pseudolabrys sp.
CCTCTGACCAAGGTCGCTCGTGAGCCGCGTGGCCGCTTCGCCCAACGTCTCGATACGTCCCCCCTCAATCGGGTACGCGAGGCGGCGCGGATCATTATCGCCTCGCCAATATTCCACTTCGATATTCTCCACGATGCCGCTCCCGGGTTAATTTGCCACAGCACTAGATAGGCATGAAGGTCCGTTTTTGGGAGGGCCTATTGTCCTAATTTGCCGCCCAGAGTGTCCGAATTAGGACAGTACCGATAGTCGGCCCTGTAAACCCAACACCTATGGCGACAATCTGCGTTACGCGCTCGCCTTTGCGCTCACTAAGGTTCGGCTGGCGCGGCATCGCCTCGGGCTTTCCGAGGAGGCTCGCTATCAGATCGCCGACGACACGCTCAGGGAGCTGAAGCGCTACGGTCACTGGAAACACTATAACGGCTTCGCTGGGTCATGTGTGGACGGCGCTCACGGGTCAAGGGATTCTTTTGGCTTTCTGCTTGCGGTCGGGTGCAAGTCATGTGTCCGGCCTGTTTGTGCGGCGTTTATAGCCGCTGGCCCTGATGTGATCCGCAGATCGGGTCCCTATCATTCACTCGCGCTCGACAGCGCTTGACCCATTAACGGGTTCTCCCGATCCCCGGTCCAACCGGTTCGCATCAAACCATCATCACCCTCGACGTTCCTGTACGCCCTCGACGTAGTTTCAAATTCCCAATTGCAAGCCTTTTCAGGCCACCGCCGCGATGGCGGTGCTGCTTGAGCGTGTTGGTGTCCGATAGGTCTCGCCCTTCGCCAGCACCGCCCAGGCGATCCGCGCCATCTTGTTGGCCAGCGCCACCGCCACTAGCTTGGCCGGCCGACGCCCCAGCAGGTCGATCACCCAAGGATATTGGTTGGGCCGTATGCGCGCGGTTCTGACAATCGACATGGCACCAACAACGAAGAGCCGTCGTAGGTAGCGATCGCCCTGTTTGGAGATCGAGCCAAGACGTTCCTTTCCGCCGGTGGAGTTCTGCCGCGGCACCAATCCGATCCAAGCTGCAAACTCGCGTCCAGTCTTGAACGCCTTTGGATCGGTCATCGTCGCCACGACTGCCGTGGATAGGATCACGCCGAATCCTGGAATGGTCTCGAGCCGTTTGCTATCCGCATCGGCGCGATGGGCTTGAATGATGCGTTTGTCGAGCCCGTTGATCTGAGTCTGCGCCGCGTGCAGTTGCATAACGATCGATTGGCAGGCAAAGCGCGCGTCATTTGGCAGCCGCTCATCGCTGCTCTCAGCCACGGCTGTAACCAGTTGCTGCAGTCCTTCACGCCCCTTCGCTGCCACCAGTCCGAGCTCGGCCAGATGGGCACGAAGTGCGTTGATCAGTTGTGTCCGCTGCCGGATCAAAAGATCTCGCGTCCGATGCAGCATCAGCGCGCTCTGCTGCTCGACGCTCTTGTTCGGCACAAAGCGCATCGATGGCCGCGTAACCGCCTCGCAGATCGCTGCTGCATCGGCCGCATCGTTCTTGCCACGCTTCACGTAAGCCTTGACATAGGTCGGCGGCATCAGCCGCGTGTCGTGCCCGAGCTTCTTGAGTTCGCGCGCCCAATGGTGCGCCGTTGCGCAGGCTTCCATGCCAACCAGGCAGGGCGCCAGTTTGGCAAAAAACTCAAGAACCTTCGTTCGGCCAACGCGCCTGCGGATCATCACCGTGCCATCCGCATCAACACCGTGAATCTGAAACACCGACTTCGCAATATCGACCCCGATCGTGCTAACCTCACCCATGGACGGCTCCCCTCAATGTGGTTGCGTTTCGACACAACCATCCTATGGCACTCCGATGCCGCAGAGTGGGCGCCGTCCACCGCATCATTCATTCACGACCGAGCCATTCGGCGTAAGTTCCAACCAATGTCCGCTATGCCTTTCCAATAGCAACCGAACTATTGCTGCGAAGCGAATGACGTGAGGGGCCATCAATAGCGGAAGTTGCGGTCTTAGAAAGTGACCGCATTTTGACAGGCAGACCGTTGTTATTCTGCGGGAAGCACTGGCTGCGGTGCCGCAGGCGGCACGCCGGTTATCTTGTCGCCAGGCGACACGAGTTTACCCTGCGGCCCATACATTCCGGTGTTTGGTGTTGTTTGGCTGGCCTTACCGATCTTGGCCTCGTTTTTTTCCTTAGGATCCGCTGCTATGATCTGAGTTGCGTAGAGCTCAAGCGCCGCTGTCGGGCAATTGCAATTCCTCGGACTCTCGACAATGATGTCAAAATCAAGCCTCCGCGGTCGCGCTGCGGCCGGTTCATCATCGATATACATAGAATCGGTTTCGGCTTTGGCCTTGCACACGTTGGCCTTTTTTTTCTGGTAGCGCTCGATCCAGTTTGTCGCCGTCCCTCCGTGCTCAAGGACATATTTGCCGAATGTCGTGATGTCCGCGGGCTTGTCGTCTGGCGTGGCCCGTTTGCCTGTTTTTTTGTTTACGGGGACCTGTGAGTTAGGAAGCAGATCTTGCTGATCAACCCAATGCCCGGGCTCCTGTCCGGCAAGGCTGGCGGCGGTCGGGACCCGGTCGCTTCTTTCGAACCATCTCAAGGTCAGATTACCCTGATCCTTGCTTTTAATGGTGTTGAAAACAATCGTGACCTTGAATCTGTGGCTGGGCGTCGGCGGAATCGCTTTTATCGTCTTGTACACTCCGGCTTCATCGTCCGGCACATCTACCAACGTGTCCGGCGTCTGCTTCGGTCCAGCTCCCATATAGGTCAGACGCAACGAATCCAAACAGGAACAGCACTTCGTCAGCGGGGCAACTGGCGCGGCCGTTTGGTCACCGCCGTTATCCGTCGTCGTAGGTCCTCCCGGCTGCGGACCACTCGGCTTGTCTGTTGGCGCCTTTGGTGCGTCGTCGGTCAACACCGGCGGGTTAGGTTGCTGCGGCGGTTTCTTGTTATCCTTCTTGGCAGCGCGTTTGGGTTTCTTCGACTCGGTCTTGCGCACGGCACATTTGCCTTTGGTGGGAGATTTGCAGTCGTCCGAACCAGTGCCTTGCCGCCGAATGAGTTCGTTCACGATGCCGATGCCGATCCCGGTGGCGGTCCCGATGCCACTTCCGCCGTGGCCATGATGCTCGCTCTCGCCGCGCGGGTGATCCCGGACCACGTCTTCGGCAGCAACCCGCGTCACGGCCATCAACATGACCGACGCTGAAAAGACGAGAGGAAGAGTTCGTAAATGAAATAGCGACGAACTGCCCCGCGTCATATTCCGCCCCGATCGTGACAGGAGGAGATGCTTACCCACGGACAAACCCTACACTGTTTAGGGACACATGCCCATGTTCGCTTTGGGTCATAAGCGCCATTTTTCGACGCTCGCGCAATGTCCGGTGTTCACCCCAAACCAACTAAAAATCGGCCCATAGCAACCGTGCGTCCCGAATGCCGCTATGCTCTCTTTTTTGGTCGGTAACGGGCGAAGAGCGACCATTCGCTGCAATGCCGGGAAACGTCGATAAGGGCCAACAACGGTCGTCACCAGCAGCTATGTTTTAGCGCTATTTGTTCGCCCTTCCCTGGCGAGATACTGGTGAACAAAGGCGATTGCCATGCTGCCTTCTCCGACTGCGGACGCCACCCGCTTCACCGGGCTCAACCGCACATCGCCGCAGGCAAACACTCCCGGCACGCTTGTTTCAAGCAGATAGGGATCGCGGGCCGCCGACCACCGCTTCGCTTTTACGACTTCGTCGCCTGTGAGCACGTATCCGCGCTTGTCTCGCGCGATATCGAGCGGCAACCATGCGGTTTCCGCGTCGGCGCCGATAAAGATAAATAGCCCTCCGCACTCGTGCCGGTTTACGGTATTGCTGGCATTGTTTTGAATATCGATTGCCGTCAAATACTTGTCGCCGTAGGCCGCTTTCACTTCCGATTGCAATTGAATCGCGATATTCGATTTCGCGCGCAGCTGCTCGATCAAATAATGCGACATGCTGTCTTCCAAGGTTTTGCCGCGAACGATGAGCGTTACATTGCGGGCGTGACTGGCGAAGTAAATGGCGGCCTGGCCAGCCGAATTCCCGGCGCCAATCAGGTAAATATCGAGCCCCTGCGTGGAACTCACTTCGTTGCGCGACGCGCCGTAATAGACACCCTTGCCAATGAGCTTGTCGAAGCCTTCGATCGTCAGGCGCCGCCACGAGACACCCGTCGCCAGAATCAGCGTTCGCGCCCGCACGACATCGTCACCATCGAGAATCACTTCACGCTTGGCTGCATCGATGCGCACGACCGAGCGCGTCACAAGGATTTCCGCGCCAAGCCGTTTGGCTTGCTGCAGCGCACGGCTTGCAAGCTCGTCACCCGAGACGCCGCTGGGAAATCCGAGATAGTTTTCGATCCGTGTGGATGTTCCGGCTTGACCGCCAGGCGCTTCGCGTTCGATCACCACGGTGCGCAAGCCCTCCGACGCGCCGTAAACCGCCGCCGCAAGACCGGCCGGTCCGCCGCCAATCACCATCGTATCGTATTCGGGAAAACTGGCGCTGGTCTGCAAACCAAGTCGTTGCGCAAGATCGCGCGCCTTGGGTTGTTTGACCGTCGTTCCATCCGCGAACCGCAATACCGGGCATTCATTGTCCGCAGGTCGTGCGTCCGGCCATTTTGCCGCCAGATCAGCGGCGTCCGGCGTTACCCATTCGAATGTAATCTGGTTGCGCGCGAGGAACCGGCGCAAATCGCTGCATGCGATATCCCAGCGGTGGCCGAGAATCGTTACGCGCGGCTTCGGCGCTTCCGAAGAAATCTTCTGCAAGCCGCCAATGCGTTCCTGAGCGAGCGCGCCCATTTTCGCGGCAAAATCCGGTGCAGCCGCCGCGAGCGCATAATATTGGCGGACGTCGAGGTAAAGCACGCGCGATGGTTCTGCTGCCCGATAGCTTGCCGGGAACGGCGAGCCGAGCGCGAGCGGCACCTCGCCGAAGATGGTACCCGGCGCGCGCCAACCCAGCGTGCGCGGAACGCCGTCGAACAGCTTCACAACTTCGAACTTGCCGGAGATCACCGCGTAGAAAGCGCGTTCGTCTCCTTCCTGGACGGCAAACTCACCGGCGGAAAGCTGTATGTCGGCGGCGGATTTCGCGAGCCACTCGAGTTCAGGCGGCGGCATGGCGGAAAACAGCGGAATGGCCCGCACGTCGTCGGTTGTAAACATGCTCGGTCTGGTCCTGCGTTCAGCAATCGCGATTTTGCGGATGTTTGCAATGAGAGCGATAAGAGATAACGATCAAGTGCGAGTCAAATCTGCTAGCGGCGTTCCTAGCGCGCGTTGTCCATCGAAGCCTTCAAATCCTGCTTGAGACCAAGCGCCATCAGCACTTCGGCCATGATGAACATCGGGCCGATGAAGGCCTGCAACAGATTGTCGGCGAGCGCCGGGCGGCGGCCCTCCCAGGCGTGGCCGACGAGCTGAAATGCCCAGCCGCCGACGAAAAACGCGGCGAACACGATCCAGACGGTCGTGCTGCCATGGGCGCGCGCGATCCATTCGGCGATGAGCAGCATCGGCACCATCACCACGACCATGGCCAGTCCAAGGACGCGGTCGAGCGCGATCCAGCCGATCAGTGCCAGCAGCGCGACAACGACGGCGAGCGATATGCCGTCCAGGCGAACCAGCGCGAGCGGCAGCAGGATCGCAAACACGATCGCCGGGATACCGATGAAATGCGTGGCGCGATTGCGCTCGTCGCGGTGATAGCTGGCATAGGTCGCGAACTGGCGCGCGAAGAAGCTGTCCATGGCGCTCTCCCCGAGAGGCGGCCTGTCGGGGACCGCTGCGCGCCGGACGTTACTATGGAATGCGCCGCGCGGCACGCCCCGCGCACCGCTCAAGACATGGTTTGCAAGACATGGCTTGATTGTCGGGTTAACCGGCCGGTGGCGGAAACGGCGCCCGAAACGGCGTCCTTGTCAGTTCAGGCCGGTCGAGACGCTGGTATACATGCCGTTGAGCGAGGTGCCCACGGCCATGACGGCAGCGATGATGGCGCCGGCAACGCCGGCGGCGATCATGGCATATTCGATCGCCGTGGCGCCGTCTTCGTTGCCGAGGAAATCGCGGAGGCTGCGCATCGTTTGGGACCTGCTCATGGACGCGTCCTGTCTAGTCGTTGTCGGGACGGCAATCACAAGAGTGCCGTCAGGTGCGAGATCAGCGGTACGTCCGCCGGCGGCATTTCGTACTCCCGAAGCCGGTTCGGCTTCACCCAGGCAAGCTTTTGCCCTTCCGTTGCGGTGACCTGTCCCTCCCAGCGCCGGCAAACATAAAGCGGCATCAGGAGATGAAAGTCGGGATAGGCGTGGCTCGCGAAAGTCAAAGGCGCGAGGCATGCCTCATTCACGACGATGCCCAATTCCTCCTTCAGTTCCCGGATCAGACTTTGTTCCGGGGCTTCGCCATCCTCGACCTTGCCGCCCGGGAACTCCCACAAGCCCGCCATCGGCTTGCCGGCGGGCCGCTGGGCGATCAGCACGCGGCCGTCGGCATCGACGAGCGCGCAGGCTGCAACCAGGACGATTTTGGCGCTCACGGTCTTACATCCTCGACGATAGGCAGCCGTGGTTAAGGGCACATTCAGCCAATTGACGACACGTCGCAGTCCTTCCGCGACGGTTAATCGTTGGTTACGACCGGTAATCGCCGTTGATGGCGATATATTCCTTGGTGAGGTCGCAGGTCAGCACCCGGTCGCGGCCTTTGCCCAGTCCAAGCGCGACTTTGAGGCCGATCTCGGGCTTTCGCATTGCCGCACTCACCGCCGCCTCGTCATAGCCGGGATCGCGCGCGCCTTTGTGCGCGACGCGGATGCCGTTGAACCAGATCGACAGTCGGTCGCGGTCGGCGGGTTCGCCGGCCTTGCCGACCGCCATGACGACGCGGCCCCAATTGGCATCCTCGCCGGCGATCGCCGTCTTCACCAGCGGCGAATTGGCGATCGACATGGCGATGCGGCGCGCGGAGGCCTTCGATACCGCGCCTTCCACCACGATCTCCACCAGCTTGCGGGCGCCTTCGCCGTCGCGCGCGATCTGCTCGGAAAGATCGGCGAGCACCGCGTTGAGCGCGCGTTTGAAATCCTTCAGCCGCGGGTCGGCCGCGCGCGCAATGAGAGGATTGCCGGCCTTGGCGGTGGCAAACATCATCAGCGTGTCCGACGTCGAGGTGTCGCCGTCGATGGTGACCGCGTTGAAGGTGTCGGCGACGCCTTCGCGCAGCAGCACCTGCAAGGCGGGCGCAGCAATTGCGGCATCGGTGAAAACGAACGAGAGCATGGTCGCCATGTCAGGTGCGATCATGCCGGCGCCCTTGGCGATGCCGTTGACGGCGACCGTCGTCTTGCCGATGCGCGCCTTGGCGGTGGCGACCTTGGGAAACGTGTCGGTGGTCATGATCGCGCGTGCCGCGGCGAGGAAATCGCCCGGCCTGGCGCGCGCGGCCAAGCCCACCATCACCGGCGCGAACTTCGCCGCATCGAGCGGCTCGCCGATCACGCCGGTGGAGGCGAGGAAAATTTCCGCCGGCTTGCAGCCCGCGCTTTTTGCGGCGATCTCGGCGGTGAGCTTGGTGGCGGCGCGCCCGCTCTTGCCGGTTAAGGCATTGGCATTGCCGGAATTGACCACCAGCGCGCGCGCCAGATTTTTCGCAGATTTGCCCGCCTTCAAATGCGCCCGGCACCATTCGACCGGCGCCGACGGGCATTTCGACTTGGTGAATACGCCGGCCGCGGCCGTGCCGGGCGCAAACAGCGCCAGCAGCACGTCAGTGCGTCCGGCATAGCGGATGCCGGCTTCGGCGGTGGCGAGCCGCACCCCGGCGATCGCCGGCAGCTCCGGCACGTGTTTGGGAGCGAGGGGAGAGATGGCGGTCGACATGAAAACACCTGGTCATTCCGGGGAGGCCGCCGCAGGCGGTCGAACCCGGAATCCATATCCACCAAGCTTTCAGCTAAACCGCAAGACCGGGGTTATGGATTCCGGCTCTCGCTTCGCTCGGCCGGAATGACAAACCAGGCTACTTCTTCGCCGGTGCGTCCGTCTTCGCCGGTGTGTCGGTTTTCGCCGGCTCGGCCGGCTTGTCCATGCGCTCGATCTTGGCTTCGGCGCGCAGCTTCTGCACCAGTTCGGCCTGCGCCTTGCGCGTCACATATTGCTCGATCTGCGCCTTGACCTCCTCGAACTTCGGCACCGGCTTGAGGCGTTTGTCCTCGACCTTGAGCACGTGCCAGCCGAACTGGGTATGCACCGGCTCGGAAATCTGCCCCTTCTCAAGCTTGAAGGCGACCGCGGAAAATTCCGGCACCATCTGGTCCTTGCTGAAATAGCCGAGGTCGCCGCCATTGGCCTTGCCGGAGGGGTCTTCGGTCACCTCCTTGGCGACCTTCTCGAAATCCTCGCCCTTCTTCAGGCGCACGATCACCGCCTTGATCTTGTCCTCGGCTTCCTTGCTTGCCTTCTCGTCGCCGGGGGCGGCGCGAATCAGGATATGGCGGGCATGCACCTCCGTCTCCTGGCCCATCTGTTTGACGGCGTCATCGTAGACCTGATGCATCGCCTTGTCGGTCAGCGCTTCCTTGCCGACCGAGGTGAGCATCTCCTCCATCAAGAGCTTGTTGCGGGCGAAGGCGACCTTGCGCTTGAAGTCGGCGCTGTCGTCCATTTTCTTCGCCTCGGCCGCCTTCGACACCAGGATCATGTCGGCCACGAATTGCACCAGGTAGTCCTTCTTGGCCTCCGGCGACATCGGCGGGATTTGCCCGGCCTCGTCCTCGGCGACGGCGAGGTCGCTCTGGTGGATCTCGACGCCGTTGACCTTGGCGATCAGCGGGTCCTTGTCCTGCGCGGCGAGCGGGCCTGCCGCCGCCAGCAACAGCGCAAGCGTGGCCGCGAGGATGCCGGTCCGGCCGGCCAAACGGGAAATCGTCATGACGTTGTCCTTAGGAAGAGACGTTGTCCTTGGGATGAATAATGGGTCCGCTATACCCAGCGGACGGCGGCGGACTTGTCGCCCAACAACCATGGCTTTGCAATGGCCGCGCGGTGCGGACGGCTTAACGTCCGCGTGACCGGATGCGCTGAGGCCCGTGGCAAGCCGGCAATTGACAACAATCCGACCCCCTCCTATCTCTCGGCTAACCTCGGCTGGTTACGCTTTGCGCGCGCGTTCGCGTTGAATTTGCCCGAAAAGTGCCGCATTTCCGGAGCGCCGGAGGCAGAATCCGGCCGTTGAGGCGTGCTAGAACCCGCCGTAACTGAGGAGCCTCCGTATGATCGCCGCCGTTGCCCGCAAGCTGTTCGGCTCCGCCAATGAGCGGCGGATTCGCAGCTATCAGCCGCGGGCGGCCGAGATCAACAAGCTCGAAAAGGAACTGGAAGCCCTCTCCGACGAGGCTTTGCGGGCGCGCACCGAGGACTTCAAGAAGCGGGTCGCCGAGGGCGCCGAGCTCGACGACATCCTGGTGCCGGCCTTCGCCACCGTGCGCGAAGCGGCCAAGCGCACCATCGGCCAGCGCCATTTCGACGTGCAATTGATCGGCGGCATGATCCTGCACGAGGGCAAGATCGCCGAGATGAAGACCGGCGAAGGCAAGACGCTGGTGGCGACGCTCGCCGTTTATCTCAACGCGCTCACCGGGCGCGGCGTGCACGTGGTTACCGTCAACGATTACCTCGCCCAGCGCGACGCCGAATGGATGGGGCAGATCTACACGTTTCTCGGCCTTTCCGTCGGCGTGATCGTGCACGGGCTCGACGACGCGCAGCGCAAAGACGCCTATGACTGCGACGTCACCTACGGCACCAACAATGAGCTCGGTTTCGATTATCTGCGCGACAACATGAAATATCGCATGGAGGATATGGTCCAGCGCGGCCACATCTTCGCCATCGTCGACGAAGTGGACTCTATCCTGATCGACGAAGCGCGCACACCGCTGATCATTTCCGGCCCGCTCGACGACCGCTCGGAATTCTACAACACCATCGACACCTATATCCCGGCGCTCGACAAGACCGACTACGAGGTCGACGAGAAGCAGCGCACGGTGACGCTGACCGAAGCCGGCATGGAGAAAATCGAGCAGCGCCTGCGCGCCGCCGGCCAGCTCAAGGGCGAATCGCTCTACGACGTCGAGAACGTCTCCGTCGTGCATCACATCAACCAGGCGCTGCGCGCACACACGCTGTTCCAGCGCGACAAGGATTACATCGTGCGTCTCGGCGAGGTCGTCATCATCGACGAATTCACCGGCCGCATGATGCCGGGCCGGCGCTATTCCGAAGGCCTGCACCAGGCGCTCGAGGCGAAGGAGCATCAGCCGGTGCAGCCGGAGAACCAGACGCTCGCCTCGATCACCTTCCAGAACTACTTCCGCATGTACGAGAAACTCGCCGGCATGACCGGCACGGCGCTCACCGAGGCCGACGAGTTCCTCGACATCTACGATCTCGACGTGCTGGAAGTGCCGACCAACATGCCGTTGGTGCGCATCGACGACGACGACGAGGTCTACCGCACCGCCAAGGAAAAATACCGCTCCATCATCACGCTGATCGAGGACTGCAAAAAGCGCGGTCAGCCGGTCCTTGTCGGCACGACGTCGATCGAAAAATCCGAACAGCTCGCCGATATGTTGCGCGAAGCGGGCTGGGAGGCGCACGACTTCACCGATCCCAACGCTTTCGCGGCGCTTTATACCGGCGACAATTCCTCCAAGGCCAAGGTCTTCGCCATCCTCAATGCCCGCTACCACGAGAAGGAGGCGCAGATCATTGCCCAGGCCGGCGTGCCTGGCGCCATCACCATCGCCACCAACATGGCCGGCCGCGGCACCGACATTCAGCTCGGCGGCAATGCCGACATGCGCATCCGCCAGGAACTCGCCGGCATCGCCGATTGGGCCGCGCGCGACAAGGACCCGCGCGCCGGCGAGATCCGCGCGCAGGTGGCGCAGCTGAAGGAAAAAGCGCTCGCCGCCGGCGGCCTCTACGTGCTCGGCACCGAGCGGCACGAGAGCCGGCGCATCGACAACCAGTTGCGCGGCCGTTCCGGCCGCCAGGGCGACCCCGGCCATTCCAAGTTCTTCCTGTCGCTGGAAGACGACCTGATGCGCATTTTCGGCTCCGACAAGCTCGACGGCATGTTGCAGAAGCTGGGCCTCAAGGAGGACGAGGCGATCGTCCATCCCTGGATCAACAAGGCGCTGGAAAAGGCGCAGCAGAAGGTCGAGGCGCGCAACTTCGACATCCGCAAGAACCTGCTGCAATTCGACGACGTGATGAACGACCAGCGCCGCGTCATCTTCGAGCAGCGCCGCGACCTGATGCGCGCGGAAAGCGTGCGCCAGCTCATCGACGACATGCGC
>JBOHII010000134.1:0-3074 GCA_050725955.1 Pseudolabrys sp.
CGGCAGCGTCATCGACTGCCGCGACCGCCGCCACCGGCTCGCCGCGGTAGCGCACCTTGTCGCGCGCCAGCGGATATTCCGTGCGCGCGATCGGCAGCACGCCGAACGGCTTGTCACAATCGGCGCCGGTGAGCACGGCGCACACGCCGGGAACCTTCAATGCTTCGGTCACGTCGACCGCGACGATCTCACCATGCGAATAGGGGCTGCGGTAGATGCGTCCTGCCAGTTGGTCGGGCGCAACGATGTCGGCGGTGTATTTGGCGCGGCCGGAAACCTTCTCGGGTCCGTCGATCATCGGCACGTAGGAGCCGATATTGTGCGCGGGCACCGGCTTGTTCACGGCGCCACTCCCTGCGCACCGAGCGCGGCGGCATATTTCACCGCCTCGATGATTTTCACATAGCCGGTGCAGCGGCAGATATTGCTGCCGAGCGCTTCGAGGATTTCCGCGTCGCTCGGATCGGGATTCTTCCGCAGCAGGCCGGTCGAGGCCATGATGAAGCCGGGCGTGCAATAGCCGCATTGCGAGCCAAGCTTTTCGTGGAAGCCGCGCTGCACGGCGGACAATTGTCCGTCGTGGCCCAGCGATTCGATGGTGTCGACGCGCTTGCCGGCGATCGTCACGGCAAGCGTCAGGCAGGAGAGCGCCGGCTTGTCGTCGATCAGCACGGTGCAGGCGCCGCATTCACCGCCATCGCAGCCGGTCTTGGTGCCGGTCAGACCCGCTTTTTCGCGCAGAAAATCGAGCAACAGAATATTGTCGGCGACCGCATCAGCGCGGTCACGCCCGTTGAGCGTAAACTGCAGCAGCCGAGCCAAGCGCTTCTCCCTGTGCGGCGCGTTTTCCAAATCGCGCCCATTCTTGTTGAGGTTACGACACACCAGGGCGCGGTGCCTCTCCAGGCCAATTACCGGGATTGGCTGGGACGAATGCCCCAGCGCGGGCGGCGATCAGCCAAAGCGGGCAATGACATGGCCAGGGATGGCGAGGCCGGCGATCTTGTCGGGATCGCCCTTGTCGCGCGCCGCCCAGACCCGGGTTTCCGCGCCGTCCACCGCCAATTCGCCGCCGATCGAGAGCCGGTGCTCGACATCGAAGCTGGAGCGGCGGAACTCGGTCACCCGCGAGGCGATGTCCACCATATCGCCAAACTTCGCGGGTTTGAGGAAATTGGCGCGGGCGTCCACCAGCGGAATACCGATGATATCGAAAGTGCGCGCTATTTGATGCGCGGTCACACCGAGTGCGGTTTCGAACAGCAGCCAGGTACTGACGTCGAACATCTCGAAAAAGCGGCTGTTGAACACGATGCCGGCCGGATCGCATTGGCCCCATTCGACGGTCCACTGCCTGCGGAATGTGAATGACGCCACGCTTTGTCTCCGGTCTTTCCTTGCGCTGCATTCTAGTTGGCAGGCGCGGCGCGGTAAATCGTCAGCTCCGCGAAACGCGCTTTCGCTTGGGCTTGCGCTTGCGCGGGTCGGGCCATTCCACCACCGTTTGTGCGCGCAATTCGACCGCAGAGGATCGCCGCCGATTGCGCAGGGCACGCCTCGGCGCCACCGGCACGTGCGGCGAATCGTCGAGCTCTTCCAACAGCCAGTCGAGATCGTCGGGCGCAGTCACCCAGCGGCGCGGCGCATAGCGGGTCAGCGAGAACGGGCGCGAATATGCCAGCATCGATTTTTTGCCGCCGGGCAGGCAGTATTCGTGGGCGTAAGTCATCGCCAGTTCACGCGCGCTGGCATAGATGGGATCGCGCCAGCGCAGGATGGCGTGGTTAGTCTTGCTGATCGCGCCGCAAAGCCCGCGCTGTTTGAACAGCGTGATGACGTGATCCTGGTCGCTCGGTAACGACTGGATGTCCATCAGCCAGGCCGATTGGCCGTGATAGGCAAGCGCGGCGGCGGCGAAGATCGCGGCCTCTGCGCAATGGGCGAGGCGCGCTTTCAACAAACGGCGCGGCGACATGGCGGTTTCGCCGCCGAGTTCGAAATTGGCCGGCAGGCGATCAAGAAAGGTCTGGATTTTCTGCGGCGTGTCTAAATGCGCGAACACGCGATGTTCTGCCGGCGTCAGCAGCGCGCGCAACCGGTTTCGGTAAGTGACCATGGGCGCCGCACTTTATCCGGGCGGCGCCGGCGGCGGGGGCACAGTCCGCGCTAGTTCCACAGCTAAGTTGCGGCCCGGCGAATGGAAATTTCGGCGGCGAGGAGCAGGCAAAAGCGGCAGCACCGGCGTTCTCCGCAATCGCGCCCTGGAAGGAAATTGTTGTATCCGGGGACGGCAAAAGCAGGAAATATCTTCTTATTTTCCGGGGCTTATTGCGATTGGGCAGAATAAGTTTCTATTTAGTGGCTCATGTCGAATAGGCGGAGCCACCGTACTGTGACCGATTATTCTCGAGAGCAACGATCCGGACAGGCGCACGTCTCGCCCGAAGACTGGGTGCTCGCGCTCGGCACAGCGCTGCTCGCGCTTATTCTTCTCGGCATCCTGCCGCGCTTGTTCTGGTGAGGCGCAGCACGCAATGTCCGCCCTCGCCACCATCCCGAAAACCGCTCCCTTCGCCGAGGAGGAGATCGACCTGCTCAACCGCGTGGTCGGTCCGGCCAATGCGATCCAGCGCGCCTGGCTCGCCGGGTTTCTCGCCGGCGTCGAGTCCGTCACCGGGCAGGCGCAGCCGGCCGCGCCGGCCAAGGCCGCCGAGCCGATCGCGATTGTCTATGCCAGCGAGTCCGGCAACTGCGAGAAGCTCGCCAACGATCTCGCCAAATCGGCGCGCAAGAACGGCCTGAAGCCCAATTTGATCGACATGGCCGATCTCGACCTGTCGGCGCTGACCGCCGCCAAGCGTCTGGTGGTAATCGCCGCCACCTGGGGCGAGGGCGAGCCGCCGGCGCGCGCTACCCGCGTCTATGGCGAGTTGATGGGCGAGGGCGCACCGCGCCTCGACGGCGTCGAATACGGCGTGCTGGCGCTCGGCGACACCGCCTATGCTGAGTTCTGCGCCATCGGCAAGGCGATCGACGAACGGCTGGCGGCACTCGGCGGCAAGCGCGTGGTGGAC
>JBOHII010000135.1:0-4223 GCA_050725955.1 Pseudolabrys sp.
GCGCTCGATCGCTATCGCGCTGTCGCTCGCCGCGCTGGTGATCCTGTTCTACGTCGTGACCCTGGTGAAAGGGCCGATCGTGCTGGTGCGCCCGCTATGACCGACACCCGCAATGCAAAGAGGCCGATCCGGCGCGACGTCGTGATCGCGGCCAGCTGCGGGGTTCTGGTCGCGGCCATGGTGGGCGCGTCTTTTGCTGCGATCCCGCTCTACAGCATGTTCTGCCGCGTCACCGGATTTGCCGGGACCACGCAAGTTTCGCGCATCGCGCCGGCGCAGGAGCTTGCCCGCGAGCTTACCGTTCGCTTCGATTCCAATGTGACGCCCGGGCTGCCGTGGAAATTCGAACCGGAAGTGAACTTCATCAAGCTGCATATCGGCGAAGTGGCGACGGTTCGCTACAAGGTCATCAACGAAGCGGCGCGCACCATCAGCGCGCAGGCCGCCTACAACGTCACGCCGACGACGGTCGGGGCCTATTTCGACAAGATCAACTGCTTCTGCTTCACCAAGCAAACCATGAAGCCGGGCGAGACGCGCGAGATGACGGTGGTATTCTACGTCGATCCCAAGATCGTCAAAGACAGCGACCAGGACACGCTCAACACCATTACGTTATCCTACACTTTCTGCCGGCTGCCTGAAGAGGAACAGCCGGTGGCCGAAGCGACGCATACCACGTCGAGCAATCTGTAACCGAACGAGACCCGAACGGAGACGACGACCATGGCCGAGGCTCACGCCAAACCGCATCACGACTATCACCTGGTCGCTCCGAGCCCTTGGCCGGCAGTCGGCGCCACTTCCGCTTTCGTGATGGCGTTCGGTCTCATCGCCTGGCTGCATCACATGTTCTCGGCGGCGCCGCTGGTATTCGGGCTCGGCGTGGCCGGCACGCTCTACACCTTCATCGCTTGGTGGCGCGACGTGATCCGCGAGGCCGAATTCGAGGGCTTCCACACCCGCGTTGTGCAGATATCGCACCGCTACGGCATGATCCTGTTCATTGCCTCCGAGGTGATGTTTTTCGTCGCCTGGTTCTGGGCCTATTTCAACACCGCGCTGTTCCCCAACGAGGCCATCGAATATGGCCGCATGGCCGTCACCCACGGCGTCTGGCCGCCGCGCGGAATCGAGACTTTCAGTCCCTGGCACTTGCCGCTCTTGAACACGCTGATCCTGCTCACCTCCGGCACCACGGTGACCTGGGCGCACCACGCGCTGCTCGAGAACGACCGGCAGGGGCTGAAATGGGGCCTGGCGCTCACCATCCTGCTCGGCCTCACCTTCACTTGCGTGCAGGCCTATGAATATGCCCACGCGGCATTCCATTATTCCGGCAACATCTACGGCGCCACCTTCTTCATGGCGACCGGATTCCACGGCGCCCATGTGATTATCGGCTCAATCTTCCTGATCGTATGCCTGCTGCGCGCCATGGCCGGCCAGTTCAATCCCAAGCAGCATCTCGGCTTCGAATTCGCCGCCTGGTACTGGCATTTCGTCGACGTGGTGTGGCTGTTCCTGTTCGCCTGCATATATGTGTGGGGCGCCGGCGTGCCGCATCCGGAGTGAAGAGCCTTGCGCGATTGTTGAAAAGGGCGGCGCGGCGAGCGTCGCCTTTTTTGTTTTCGATGAGGATTGAATCATGGCCAGTGAAGGGCTGCCCATCGCCCGCGGCTTGCGTGGCCGCTGTCCGCGCTGCGGCGAGGGCAGGCTGTTCCAGGGATTTCTAGGTTTGCGGCCGCGCTGCGAGCGCTGCGGTCTCGACTTCGCCTTCGCCGACGCCGGCGATGGTCCGGCGGTGTTCGTGATCCTGATCGGCGGCGCCATCGTGGTGTTCGCCGCGTTGATCACCGAATTCGTGTATCAGCCGCCCTATTGGGTGCATGCGATGCTGTGGCTGCCGCTGATCCTGATCGTCACGCTGGCGCCGTTGCGGCCGATCAAGGGCCTGATGATCGCGCTGCAATACCATCACAAGGCGCAGGAAGGCCGCCTCGCACATCGAGACGACGGGTGAGTGCGCCCGGCGCGACGCAGCGCGGCGGTGTGATCGGCGCGACTTTGTTCGCCGTGGCCGGCATCGCCGTGCTGATCGGGCTTGGCATCTGGCAGCTCGAACGCCGCGTCTGGAAGGAAAATCTGATCGCCACGCTGACCGTGCGGCTGACGCGCGCGCCTGGCGAATTGCCGCCCCCCGCCGATTGGCCGCGCCTTAAGCCGGAGGCTGACGAATACAGCCGTGTGAAATTCTCCGCCGAATTCCCCGCCGGCCAGCGGGCGTTGGTCTACACCGCCGGCTCCGCCTTCCGGCCCGACGTGCAGGGGCCGGGCTACTGGGTGTTCGCGCCGGCGCGGCTGGCCGGCGGCGGCACCGTCGTCGTCGACCGCGGCTTCGTGCCGCTCGACCGCAAAGACCTCGCCGCGCGCGCGGCCGGCGCGCCGCGCGACACCATTGAAATTGTAGGTGTCATGCGCTGGCCGGAAACCCCCGGGCTGTTCACGCCGGCCGATGAGCCGCAAAATAATCTCTGGTACACGCGCGATCCCAGGGCCATCGCCGCCGCGAAGAAATGGGCTCCGGTTGCGCCGTTCTATATCGAGCAGGAAACGCCGGTGCCGCCCGGCGGCTGGCCCAAGCCCGGCAAACTCGCGGTCAGCCTGCCGGACAACCACATGCAATACGCCATCACCTGGTTCGCCCTCGCGCTCGGGCTTGCCGGCGTCTACGGGACGTGGCTCGCCGGCCGCCTGCGGGGCCGCGCTTGAAGCGGCGCCGTTTCTTCATATGAAATTCCAGTCGATGTTGTCGTGATTGGCACGTCATGGTCTGGTGCCGCGCGCGCGAGGGTGGGGTGAGCTTGAGGAGAGGGAAAGTATGCTTGCAGGCAAGAAAGTGGTTGTGGTCGGAGGTTCGTCCGGCATCGGAATGGCAACCGCCGAGATCGCCAAAGGCGAGGGTGCCGAAGTCGTCATCGCCTCGCGCAACGCCGAGCGCCTGAAGGCAGCGGCAGGAAAATTGGGCGCGACCGCGATTGCGACCGATGTCACCAACGATCAAAGCGTCGTCGATCTGTTCCGCGCCTGCGGACCGGTCGATCATGTGGTCGTTACCGCGGCGCAGCTTCGCACGGGCCCGTTCAAAACCGTTTCCATGGACGACGTGCGCGCGACCATGGAAGGAAAATTCTGGGGCGCTTGGCGCTGCGCCCGCGCGGCGCAGATCAAGGCCGGCGGGTCGCTGACGCTGGTCAGCGGATTCCTCAGCGTACGTCCCCGCCCGAACTCGGCGATCGTCAGCGTAACCAACGGCGCGCTCGAGTCGTTGACGCGCGCGCTGGCGCTCGAGCTTGCGCCCATCCGCGTTAACTGCGTTTCGCCGGGGCTTATCGATACGCCGATCCGCGCCGCCATGCCGGAAGCCGCGCGCCGCGACATGCTGGCCAAGGCGGCAGCCGCCCTGCCGGTCGGCCGTGTGGGCTTGGGCGAGGATATCGCCAGGCAAATCCTGGTTTTCATGATCAACGGTTTTGCCACCGGCTCGATCATCTATCTCGACGGCGGCGCTTTGGTCGTCTGACGATCGGCGATTTTGAGCGGTTGCGTGGCCGCCGGGTTTTCTTGTGAAAGCCTCGGCGCAAGGCTACTGTGCGCACGCAAATGGCACCGGCAAAGAACTATAAATACTAGTTAATTCAATGCGTTATATATCAACCCGGGGTGAGGGTACCCCGCTCGATTTTGTCGAGGTCATGCTCGCGGGGCTTGCCCGCGATGGCGGTCTTTTCGTGCCCGAAACCTGGCCGGCGCTTGACGCCGCCGCGATCGCCGGTTTCGCCGGCCGTCCTTACGCAGAGGTTGCGGTTGAGGTGATCCGGCCCTTTGTCGGCGCCGCCATCCCGGAAGCCGATCTCGCCCGCATGGCGCGCGAGGCCTATGGCACCTTTCGCCATCCGGCGGTAGCGCCGCTGACGCAACTTGCCGCCAGTCTGTTCGTGCTCGAGCTTTTTCATGTGCCGACGCTCGCCTTCAAGGACCTCGCCATGCAGCTGGTGGCGCGGCTGATGGACCACGTGCTGCTCAAACGCTCCGAACGCACCACTGTCGTGGTTGCGACCTCGGGCGACACCGGCGGCGCCGCGGTCGAGGCCTTTCGCGGCCGCGCGCAAGTGGATGTGGTGGTGCTGTTCCAGCAGGGGCGCATCAGCGAGGTGCAGCGG
>JBOHII010000136.1:0-4185 GCA_050725955.1 Pseudolabrys sp.
CCTGCAGGCCGACCGGCGTCGCCTCCACATGGCTTACGTCGAGATGGATACCGAGACTTTGATGCCCCGCCGGCAGCAAATGCTCGACCGCGGCGAGCGCCGCCGCTTCGATCACGTTGATCATGACCGGTGTCGCCAGCACGGCAATCCGCCCGGAGCCGACAAAGGGCGCGGTGTGCTCCGGGCCGACGACGATTTGCGCCTGGCCGGAGAGACCGACGCTAATGCGGGAAAGATCGACCATGAATGCCCCGTTGGCGACCTGCGCTCCTTGGCCAATCCCAAGCCCAATGTCTAGCTTGCCGGAGCGGAAGAAGCGCGGTCCAATGCGCCGATGAGCCAGCCGTCGTCGCTGCCGCCGCTGCGCACCTTGTTCTTCGAGGACCTTTCGGTAGGGATGACCGAGCGGTTATCGAAGACGGTGGCGTCGTCCGACGTGGTCGGCTTCGCGCAGCTGACCGGCGACCGTAATCCGATCCATTTGTCCGAGCACTTCGCTGCCAAGACCTCGTTCGGCCGGCGCATCGCGCACGGGCTCTATACCGCGAGCCTGATCTCGGCGGTGCTCGGCACGCGGCTGCCGGGCCCGGGTGCGATCTATATCTCGCAGACGTTGAATTTCCGCGCGCCAGTCAAGATAGGCGACACGGTCGAGGTGGCGGTCGCGGTGACCGAACTGGTGCCGGCTAAATTTCGCGCGCGGCTTGCGTGCACCTGCACCGTCGACGGCGAAATTGTGCTCGACGGCGAGGCCTGGGTGAAAGTGCCCTCGCGCAAAGCCGGCGGCCGCCCGCTGCCGCGGGTTTAATCAGCCAAGCCCGGCAAAGCGTTTCAGCTTCCCGGCGGCGGCGCAAAGAAGCAACGCGGTGTGCCGTCCGGCCGTTTGCAGCGCCAATAGGCTCCGTCGGGCGAGGGCAGCGACTGGCTATAGGGCACGACTTCGTTCACCGGCTCCTGGTGCGTCGGCCCGTCGGCCGCGTTGCCGGTAACGGCCTCGCCGTAGGTGACCGCGCCGCGCAACGAATAGCCGCCGGTGCCAGCTTTGACGGCGTTGGGCGAAACCACCCCGCAGTCCTCGGCGCCGCAACACCATTCGCCCGCGGGGTTCCTGTAGGAACCACGGTTGATCCAAGTATCGTGCGCTAACGCGGCAGAACTGAGCACGGACAGAACGAGCACGAGCAGTGAGCGTACCAAGTTTCGCGACATCGATGGCCTCCTCGAAGTGGCCCGGCGTGGCGTTACAGAGGTTTCTCTGCTCCTCCTTCTACCGTAGCGGACTGCTGTCGATTGTTGCCCGGCAAGGCAGCTTTTTTGCGCCCAACCTTGTGACCGGTTGTGACGAATCGAACGAACGCAAAAATGGTACCACGATCTGGCGTAACCGAGAGGTAAAATTGTGCGGTGCGGTACGATGGTTATGCACCCTGGTGCAGAGCGAAAAAGACATTCAGTTGGATAATTGGGGCGCCCAGTGAAATCGGGTTGGCAGCTTTGGCGCGACCGGCGCGGGCGCCTGTCGCCGCTGCGCGTCGGCGCGCTGGCGCTGCTGCTGTTTCCGCTCGTCAAGGCGCTCGTCGATGCACAGGCGATCCTGCACGGCGCGCGCCCGCTCAACGACCTGATCCACCGCGCCGGTTTCTGGGCGCTGGTCTTCCTGGGGGTGACGCTTTCGGTGACGCCGTTCCGCCGCATCCTGCGCTTCGGCAATCTGATCGACGTGCGGCGCATGCTCGGGGTCGGGACATTTTGCTACATCGCTGCCCATCTCACGCTATTCACCGCCGACCAGATGTTCGACCTCGGTAAGGTGGTGCACGAGATTAGCCATCGCTGGTATCTGATCGTCGGCGGCACCGCATGGCTCGGCCTCGCGAGCCTCGCCGCGACCTCGACCGACGGCATGGTGCGGCGCCTCGGTGGCACGCGCTGGCGGCGGCTGCATCAGGCGGTCTATGTCATCGCGCTCTTGGCGCTGATCCACTATTTCCAACAAACCAAGGCCGACGTCACGGTGCCGACGTTTGCCGCGAGTCTGTTCTTGTGGCTGATCGGCTATCGGCTGGTGGCCTGGTGGCAGGGCGCCGGCGAATTGTCCACGCTGACGCTGCTCGCGCTCACCGTCGCGGTGTTGCTGCTCACATTTATCGGCGAGGCGTTCGGCATCGCGATTGCGTTCCATGTGTCGCCGATGCGGGTGCTCGACGTGGTGTTCGACTTTGACGTCGGCATAAGGCCAGGCTGGGAAGTGCTTGCCGCCGGCCTTGTGGTGGTGGCGCTCGATTTCTTGCGCGGCCGCTGGTCGAGTCGTTCGCCGCGGGTGCGCACCGCGGCGGCGGAATGAAAGGGCAAGGGCATGGCTATTTTCGTTGTCGCGCATGGCGCGTGGAGCGCCGGCTGGGCCTGGAAAAAGATGCACCCAGTGATGACCGCGCGCGGCCACCGGCTGATGACGCCGACCTATACCGGCCTTGGCGAGCGCGGCCATCTGGCGCATGCCGGGATCGATCTCGACGCCCACATCGCCGACATCCTCGGCGTGCTCGAATTCGAGGATCTGACCGGCGTCAATCTGATCGGCCATTCCTATGGCGGCATGGTCGCTACCGGTGTTGCCGACCGCGCGCGCGGCCGCATCGCCCGGCTCATTTATCTCGACGCGTTTGCGCCGGATGACGGCGACAGCGTGATCGAATTGCTGCCGGCGGCGGCGCGTGCGCAACGCAAACCGTCGCCCGACGGCTTCATTCCGCCGGTCGACATGCCGCCCGACACGCCGGCTGAAGATCGCGTGTGGTGTGCGCCGCGCCGGATGCCGCAGCCGGCCAAGACCTTCGAGCAAAGGCTGAAGCTTCGCGGCGGCCCGCTCGCGCTGCCGCGCCACTACATCTATTGCACGCGCAACGTGCCCGACGATCGCTTCCGCCGATTCTACGAGCGCGCCAGGCGCGAGGGCTGGGGCACGAGCGAAATCGACGCCAGCCATAACCCGCACATTACCTGTCCGCAGATGCTGGCCGATTTGCTCGACCGTATCGCGTGCTAGATTTTCGGCTGACATAGGCCCAGTTCAGCGGACGTCGCCGGCGTGGGCGCCACGGCCTCGGCATAGACTTCCTCGAACCAGGCGATACGCTCTTCCTGCTTGCCGAGGATCGGCGAGCCGACAATCTGGTGTGCGTTCGTCTGCAGCCGTTCGCAGACGTCGTGATCCTCGCGCATGAGCTTCGACCAGAAATAACGAATGAAGGGCGGCAGCCACGGCCGGGCCGCGAGTCGCAGCAACCGGTCGAGCCTGTTCGCGTCCATCGCCGGAAATGGAGTCGGGAAGGCCCAGGCCCGCATCGATGTCTTGTCGTGCGTTGCGGGCCGGTATTGTTGCATAAAAACGTACCAGGTGCGCGCCACGCAAAGCTGGGCGATCACCAGGTTGGGAAAGATTTGCAGAATACGGTAGTCGGACGGCCGATAGCTGCCGTCGCGGCATTGTGCGGCCAGGGCGGTGAGCGAGCCGCTTTCGAGAAACGTGCTGTGCCGCCCGAAGCGGAAATAGTGGACCCGCTCGGGCTTGAGATAGCCGGATCGGCCGAACGAATGCGGATGCACCGCGACGATGTGATAGTCGTCGAGCGTCATGTGGAAACAGAGCTTCCAATTCGCCGCGATCGCGCGTGTCAGCCGCGGCGTCGGGCGCGCGCCCGCGGTCATCGCCTGCAGGATCGCAAAACCGTCGCCGAGATAGTGCTCGAGGGTTTCGTCCGCGTCGGGCGCGGCGAAGCGACCGAATACGAGTACGCCGCAGGTCGCGATCTCAACCGGATTGAGCCGCGCGCCGAGCTCGCGTGGCGACTTGCCGAACAGTTCGAGGCATTGCGGAATGCCGACCGCCCGGCCGTCCTTGTCGTACCGCCAGTGATGGAAGCCGCAGCGGATCACGCCATGGCCCGTCTCGGCGATGCGCAAGGGATAGAAGCGATGCGCGCAACGGTTTTCGAAGCCGCGCAATTCATTGCCAAAGCGCTGCACGAATACCGAGCGGCCGCCGAGCGTCGAGCGGAACCAGTCGCCGTCGTTGGGCGCGTCGCTGGTGAGTCCGAGCATGGTCCAGAACCGGCAGAGCTGGGCCTGCTAGTGCGCGAATGCCGCCGGATCGGCGATGGCGCTCGCCCATGACGGGCGATCGAC
>JBOHII010000137.1:0-2184 GCA_050725955.1 Pseudolabrys sp.
GTTTTCTGTCACGGGCGGGCTATGCCGCCCTCCTGCCGACGTCGAAGTGATCGAAGTAGCGCTGCTTGATCGACGTCACCGGCAGAACGATCAGCACGTCGGTGGTGCCGAACTCGTGGTCGACCACCGCGCCGTCGCCGATATAGGCGCCGAGCCGCAGGTAACCCTTGAGCAGCGGCGGCAGCGCACGCAGCGCCTGTTTCGGATCGATCGCTTCCTTGGAGATCCGGCTCATCTCGACGTAGCGTTCGGGCAGTGCGCGTGCGCGCCAAGGCTCCGGCGCCCGCGCATAGTGATGCAGGAACGACAGCGGCATCGTCAGTTGCCTGGGGTCGGTGCCGTCGAGGCTGGCGCAGCCGAACATCACGTCGGTGCGGTTCTGCTGGATGTAGCCCGAAATGCCGTACCAAAGCAGTTCGACCGTGCGCTTGTTGCGGTAGGGCGCCAGCACGCAAGAGCGGCCGAGTTCGAGGAATTGCAGATTGTCGTGGCGCGCGATCAACGCGCCGATGTCGAATTCGCCGGAGGTGTAGAAGCCGCCATATTCCTCCGCCAGCGGCTGACGCAGCAGGCGATATGTGCCGACCACCGCCGGCCGGTTGGCATTGTGGCGGTCGCGCGAGGCGTGATCGATCACCAGCAGGTGGTCGCAGATCGCGTCATAGGCATCGATGTCGCGGCGCGCGAACAGCCGGCCCGGGTTGGCGATGGCGGAGCCTTCCTGGTAAAAAACGCGATAGCGTAATTTCTGCGCCTGCCGCACCTCGGCGGCAGTCTGAGCAAGCCGCACTTCCAGCGAACCGATGCGGGCCAACCCCTGGCTCGGGCGATGCGCGCGCGCAGCCCAGGCTTGCAAACCGCCATAGGCTTGCAGCGCGGAAATAAGGCCGGGGACAGCGGGCCCGGCGGGCGTCGGACGAAATCGCTCGAACAGATTGCGCGGCGGATAGAGGCTGTCGCGGCGTGCCATGGGGATTTTGGCTCCTTTCGGCGCGAAAAAAGTCAAATTGGCCGGGGACACAAGCGAGCGAATCAGGAAACGAACGTCGTCACCCCCGTACAGCATGCGCGGGACACGGATTTATGACAAGATGCGCAATGTGCGGTCAGGCGGCAAGCCGCGCCGCCAGCACCTCGAGCATTTCGCGCAGCCGTTCACGCTCAAGCGGCTTGACCAGCAGCCCATCCATGCCGGCGGCGAGGCAGGCCTCGCGGTCATCCGACTGGGCGTTGGCGGTGAGCGCGAGCATGCGCACCGGCCGGCTGCCGGCCGCCGCTTCGGCGGCGCGGATGCGGCGGGCGGCTTGCAGCCCGTCCATGCCCGGCATCTGCACGTCCATCAACACCAAATCGTACGGGCTGCCGGCCGAGCGAGCGGCATTCCAGGATTCGACCGCCGCTTCGCCATTGCCGGCGACAGTCGGGCGGTGACCGAGCCGCGTCAGCAGCGCGCGCGCGAGCAGCGCATTGATCGGATTGTCCTCCGCCACCAGCACCGCCAGACCGCGGCCGTGACCGGTGCCGGCTTGTGCGGTATCGGCAACGGCCGAGGTCTCCGCCGGGATGTCTCCGAAAGCGGCTTCTGCGGTGAGCCTCGCGGCAAGCGAAGCAGCGCGCACCGGTTTGACCAGATAGCCGGTGAAGCCGCCCTGTTTGAGGGCGGGCAGTTCGTGCCGTTCGCTGGGCCGGATCAACACGATGCGGCGCTCGACTGCGGAATGCGCGAGATCGCAGCGCTCGAGCAAGCCGCGCGCCAGCGGAAAGTCGACCAGCATCGCATCCCAGCGCCGCGACGCGAGCTGCGCGGCGGCGCTTTCGTCGGAGGCGGCAATGCCGGTCGCGGCGCCCCAACTCACCAGCCGGCGCGACAGCAGCGCCGATTCAATCTCGCTTGCGGCCACGATCAAAGCCGACTGGCCGGCGAGTTCGGGCGTAAGGATTTCGGCCGCGCCAGCGTCCGCCGCGGCGGCAAGCGGCACGCTGAAGCTGAACGTGGCGCCCTCGCCCAGCGCGCTGTCGAGCGCGATGCGGCCGCCCATGCGCTCGACAATGCGCCGGGAGATCGCCAGCCCTAAGCCGGTGCCGCTGAACTTGCGCGTGGACGACCCGTCCGCCTGCTCGAAATCGCGGAACACGCGCGCCTGGTCCTGCGGCGCGAGACCAATGCCGGTATCGCGCACCAGA
>JBOHII010000138.1:0-8243 GCA_050725955.1 Pseudolabrys sp.
ATCGACGGCGCCCTGCGGCCCATCATCGAGCTTTCGTGGGTCATCGACACAATCAAAAACTGAAATCGCATATCGGGACTGAACATACGCCAAGAGGAGCTGCGAATGTTTTCAAATCTGACCGTCGGCAAGAGGCTGGTCGCCGGATTCGGCCTTTCTGCGATCACGCTCATCGTGATCGCGATCAGCGCCTATTACAACGTCAACCGGCAGATCGATAGCGACGAATGGGTTCGTCACACTTACCAGGTGCGCGACAAGCTCACCGATCTTACCGATGGATTTCTCGACGGCCAGACCGGGGTGCGCGGCTTCATCATCACCGGAGATGAAAGCTTCCTCGAGCCCTACAAGAAGGGCATTGCGGCGATTCCCGCGCTCATCACCGATTTGACCAGATTGACCGCCGACAACCCGCGTCAGCAGGAGCGCTTCGCACGACTGGCCCCGATGGCCGAAGAGAAGTTCAAACAATTCTTGGCGGAGATCGACCTGCGCCGCGGCCAAGGCTTGGACGCCGCCGCCAAGGCCGTCGCGACAGGGGAATCGAAACGCACGATGGATCGAATCCGCGCGACTATCAGGGAAGCCGAACAAGAAGAAGCATCGCTGCTGCAAAAGCGCACCGAGGAAGCGCGATCAGCCTCCAACCAGTCAATATGGATCATCGTCTGGGGCGGCTTGATTGGCACGCTCGCCGTCGCCGCGATCAGCTGGTTCATTTCGCGCTCGCTCGCCGATCAGATCGGCAAGGCGGTCGGGCAGGTGCAGAGCTCGTCGTCCGAACTCCAGGCGGCCGCCAACCAGCAGGCAACCGGCGCCAAAGAGCAGGCCGCTGCCATAGCGGAGATCAGCACGACGATCAGCGAGCTGTTGGCGACCTCGCGGCAAATCGCCGAAAGCGCGCAGCGCGTTGCGCATAACGCCGAGCAAACGGCGAACTCTGCCTGTTCCGGCCACGGCACCGTCGATCTGACACACGAGTCGATCACCGGCATTCGCCGCCAGGTCGACCAGATCGTCTCCCACATGCTGGAGCTCGGCAAGAAATCCCAGCAAATCGGCTCCGTGCTCGATATCGTCTCCGAACTCGCCGAACAGACCAACATTCTCGCCATCAATGCGACGATCGAGGCGGCAGGCGCCGGCGAAGCCGGCAAGCGCTTTGCCACGGTTGCTGAAGAAATCCGCAAGCTGGCCGATCGCGTCGGCGGCTCGACCAAGGAGGTGCGCGTTCTCATCGACGACGTGCGCAGCGCCGTGAACACGACGGTGATGGCGACCGAGACGGGATCGAAAGCGGTGGATGCCGGCACGCGTCAGTTCGCCGACGTCGCGTCCACTTTCAAGCAGATCGCCAATCTCGTCGGCACGACCACCGATGCCGCGCGCGAGATCGAGCTTTCGACTAAGCAGCAGGCAAGCGCGGTCGAGCAAGTCAACACCGCCATCGCCAGCGTGACCCAGGCTTCCGTCGAGACCGAAACCAGCGCCGGGCAGACGCTGCAAACGGTCTCGCAGATGGCGTCGCTGTCGAAAAACCTCTTGCGGATCATCCGGCCCCACATGGCGGCTTAGGCATGGCGCAGGATCCTTACAAATACTTCCGGCCGGAAGCGCGCGAGATCGTCGATCAGTTTTCGCGCAATATTCTCGACTTGGAGAAGGGCGACAGCGGGGATGTGGCCGTGCAACGGCTGCTCCGCCTTGCCCATACGCTCAAGGGCGCCGCCCGCGTGGTGAAACAGGCCGAGATCGCCAACCGTGCGCATGCGATCGAAGATATGCTTGCACCGTTGCGCGATTCCGGCGCCCGCATCGGCCGCGACGCGATCGATGCCGTTCTCGGCCACGTCGATGCGATCACCTGTCGATTGGCCGCGTTGAAGCCGCAGGTCGAGCCGGCGGCAGCGGCGGTCGGCAAGCCGGCCGTCGACGAGGTCCCGCGCACGATCCGGGCGGATTTGGCCGAAACCGACGCGGTCCTCGACGGGATCGTCGAGACGCACGCCCTCATGAACGGATTGCGATCGGCCGCGCACAATGTCCAGCAGGTTGGGCAACTCGCCGACCTGCTGATGTCGCAGTTTTCCGTCTACGAGGCGAAAGAGCACGACCGCCGTATGGCTTCGCAGAGCAATCGGCGGCTGGCGATCGCCGAGGAAATGCGCCGCAAGATCGGTGGCGTCGAGCGCAGTCTCGGCACCGTCGTCGATCAGATGGATCGCGAACTGCGGCAGGTGCGCGAAGCGGCGGAACGTTTGCGTCTGGTGCCAGCGCAAGGCCTGTTCACCACGCTCGAGCGTCTGGCGCGGGATACCGCGCGCGTCATGGGCAAGCAAATCGCATTCTCCTGCGCTGGCGGGGACATTCGTCTCGACGCCCATGTCCTCGATACGATCCAGCGGGCGCTCGTGCAGTTCATGCGCAATGCCGTGGCGCATGGAATCGAGTCGCCCGAGGACCGCGCCAAAGCCGGGAAACCGGCGGGCGGAAAAGTGTCCGTGTCGGTGTCCCGGCGCGACCGCCGGATCGTGTTCTCGTGCAGCGACGATGGCCGCGGCGTCGATCTCGATGCCGTGCGGCGCGTGGCAGCGCAGCGCGGCCTCGCCGGCCCCATGGGCCAGGGCTCGGATGAGATCATGCGGCTACTGCTGCGCGGGGGGATCAGCACCTCGAAGACGGTCACCGAGGAGCCAGGGCGCGGCATCGGCCTCGATGTGGTTCGCGACTCGGTCGAAAGGTTGGCCGGGGAAGTCACCTGTCGTAGCGCGCCAGGTCAGGGAACGATGTTCGAGATCGTCATTCCGCCGTCGCTGGCGTCGATGGACGCATTGAATGTCGTTGCAGCCAACAACGGACGCACCACCGCCATTCCGCTCGATGCCGTTCGCAGCACGCGCCGTCTGGCCGCGAGCGAGATCACCTTCGCCGCGCCCGGCGCCTCGATCCTGTACGACGACAAGGCTATTCCATTCATTCCGCTGGCTGCCGCGCTCGACGGCGCCCCGTGGTCGGTCGGGCGGACCTGGGCCGCGGTGATCGTGGCCGGCGCCGGCGGCCTCGCGGCAATTGGCGTCGACCGCCTGCTTGGGACCGGCAAAATCGTTGTCCGGCCGCTGCCCGACCGCATGGCCGCAAGCCTGATCGTGGTTGCCGCCTCTCTCGATTCCGAAGGCAATCCGCAAGTGTTGCTCGATCCGGACGGGCTCGTCGAGGCCGCGCGTCGCGGCGGCATCAACAAGCGCGCCGGCGATGCCAAGAAGCGCCCGGTGCTGGTAGTCGACGACTCCTTGACCACGCGGATGCTCGAGCAAAGTATTTTGGAGTCAGCCGGCTACGACGTGGATACCGCCGTCTCCGGCGAAGAGGCCCTCGAGGGAATTCGTCAGAAGAACTACGCCCTGGTCCTTGTCGACGTCGAAATGCCGGGAATGGACGGCTTCACGTTCATCGAGCGCATTCGTGCCGATGCCAAAACGCGCGACATTCCGGCGATCCTGGTGACCTCGCTTGCCGAGCCGGAACATCGCAAGCGCGGACGCGACGTCGGCGCGCAGGGCTACATCGTCAAAAACGAGTTCGACCAGGCCGAGTTGCTTAAAATGATCCAGCCGATGATGGCGGCCTAACCGATGCCGAAACTTCGCGTCCTCGTGGTCGAAGATTCTCCGACGGTGCGCAAGCGCCTGCTCGATGCGCTGGCGATGGACGCGGATATCGAAGTCGTCGGCAAGGCCGAGGACGGCAAACGGGCCGTCGAGCTTTGCCGGAGTTTGCGGCCGGACGTGATAACCATGGACATGATGATGCCGATCATGACCGGTCTCGCCGCCACCGAATATATCATGGCGCATCAGCCGACGCCGATCCTGATCGTATCTGCGTCCGTCAATCGCGGGGAGCTTTTCAAGATTTACGATGCGCTCGCCGCGGGCGCCGTCGATGTCTTGGAAAAACCCACCGGAGAGGAATTCGACGGCATTTGGGAGCAAAGATTGTTCGCGGCTGTCAAGCTCGTCGCCAGGATCAAGGTCATCACGCATCCGCGCGGCCGGCTTGAATCGAAACTGCCCCTGCCGAATGGCAACGGGCGTCGGCCTCCGGATGGCCAGGCCGGCCAGGCGGTCGACATCGTCGCCATTGGCGCGTCAACCGGCGGCCCGGGCGCCGTCGTCGAAGTTCTCCGCGCATTGCCGCCCGATTTTCAGGTTCCCGTTCTGGTCGTCGTGCACATGAACGCCCCGTTCGGATCGGCATTCACGGATTGGCTCGATGCACAGATCGAACGCAGCGTGGTGCATGCGACACATGGAGCCTCGCTCGCCGCGGTCAGCGGCCGTGTGATGGTTGCTCCCGCCGACCAGCACCTGGTCGTGCGCGGCCGCCGCATGTATCTCACCAAAGATGCGGAGCGGCATTCGTGCCGCCCGTCGGTCGACGTGTTATTTGAATCGATTGCGCTCGACTGCGGCGCGTCCGCCGCCGCCTGCCTGTTGACGGGCATGGGCACGGACGGCGCGCTCGGGCTGCTGAAAATTCGCGATGCCGGCGGCATGACGATCGCTCAGGACGAGGCGACCTCGGTCATTTATGGCATGCCGCGTGAGGCGGCGATCCGTGGTGCGGCCCGCTGCGTACTGCCGCTCAAGGATATCGGCCCGCGCCTCGTCTCATTGCAGAAAACCGCGCTGGAACCCGTCCAATGACAGGCTCGATCCTTATCGTCGACGACAGCCTCACCGTCCGCATGAGCCTTCAGGAACTGCTCAATGCGGCGGGCCTTCAGGCGGAGGCCTGCGCGACCATTGCCGAGGCGCGGCAGGCGCTGGCCGCCAGTACATTCGCGCTGGTCGTTCTCGACGTCCTGTTGCCCGATGGTGATGGCGTCGAACTGCTGCAGGAAATTCGCGCGACGCCGTCGGCAAGCACGACCGCCGTCATGATGCTGTCGACCGAGACCGAAGTTCGCGACAGGGTCCGCGGCCTCACTAAGGGCGCCGACGAATATGTCGGAAAACCTTTCGACCCCACCTATCTCGTCGATCGCGCCCGCGAGCTTGTGCGCCGGTGCAATGGCGCCTCGCCGCAAGGCGAAGAAACGATCCTGTTGATCGACGACAGCATGACCTTTCGCGAGCAACTCAAGGAAGCGCTGGAAGGCGTCGGGTACCGCGTTGTCATTGCGGCGAGCGGGGAGGAGGGCTTGCGGGTTGCCGCCAATTCGCGGCCCTCGGGCATCGTCGTCGACGGCGTATTGCCGGGCATTGATGGAGCAACGTTCATCAGGCGCATCCGCCTTGACGCGGCGCTGCGCGGGCTGCCGTGTTTCCTGCTGACCGGATCGGAGGACCGCAGCGCGGAGCTTATCGCGCTTGACGCCGGCGCCGATGCGTTCGCGATCAAGGAAGAAAACATCGGCGTGATCCTCGCGCGAATCAGCGCCATGCTGCGCAGCGCCGGCGAGCAGCGCGGCGTCCGCGCCACCACCAGCCTGCTCGGGCCGAAGAAGGTGCTGGCGGTCGACGATAGCGAAACCTATCTGCAGCAGCTTGCCGAAGCCTTGCGCGCCGAAGGGTACGATTTGATTCTGGCCCGCTCCGGCGAGGAAGCGCTCGAATTGCTCAGCGTCCAGCAGGTCGACTGCGTTCTGCTCGATTTGCTCATGCCGGGCATCGGTGGCCGCGAGACCTGTCATCGCGTCAAGGCGGTGCCGGCGTTGCGCGACATTCCCGTTATCATGCTGACCGCGGTCGACGATCGTGAGGCGATGATCCAGGGCCTCGGCGCAGGCGCCGACGACTATATTGCAAAATCGAGCGATTTCGATCTCGTGCGGGCGCGCGTGCTGGCGCAGATCAGGCGCAAACAGTTCGAGGACGAGCATCGCACCGTTCGCGAAAGGCTGCTGCGCGCGGAATACGAGGCCAACGAGGCGCGTGCGGCGCTTGATGCCGCGGAATCGCGGGCCGCGCTCGCGGAAGAACTCGAATTGAAGAACGAAGAGCTTGAATCGTTCAGTTACTCGGTCGCGCACGATCTGCGCGCACCGCTGCGCGCGATCGACGGCTTCAGCCTCGCCTTGCTGGAAGATTGCGACGACAAGCTCAGCGACGATGAAAAGCAGAATCTGCGCTACGTCCGCGAGGGGCGCAGCATATGGCGTGCCTGATCGACGACCTGCTCGCATTGTCGCGGGTGACCCGCGGCGGGCTCGATCGCACCGAAACGAACCTGAGCGCGCTGGCCAAGGACGTCGTCCGCCGCCTGAAGCAGGGCGCACCGAAACGCCGCGTGGAGTTCATCATAGCCGACGGAATTGTCGCCCATTGCGACGACCGCTTGCTGACGATCGCGTTTGAGAATCTTCTGGGCAATGCCTGGAAATTCACCGGCAAGCGGGACAACGCCCGCATCGAAGTCGGTATAAGCGGCAGCAATCCGCAAGTTTATTTTGTGCGTGACAACGGCGTCGGATTTGAAATGTCGCACGCCTCCAAGCTGTTCGGCGTGTTTCAGCGCCTGCATCCGAAAGACGAATTCGAAGGCACCGGCGTCGGCTTGGTCACGGTGCAGCGAATTGTCCGCGGCCATGGCGGACGCATTTGGGCGGAAGCCGCCGTCGGCAGCGGCGCGACGTTCTTTTTCACGCTCGAGGAGCAGCAGCCGCAAGACGCCACGCCTGCCGCGGTATCGGGGACCCGATCGTCGGCGCCACCGAGAACGGAGGCCGCCGCATGATTGCCGAGAAAACGATCCTTCTTGTCGAGGATAATCCCGCGGACGAAGCCCTGACGCTGCGGGCCCTCAAAAAGGCGAATATCGCCAATCAGGTGATTGTGGCGCGCGACGGCGTCGAAGCGCTCGATTGCCTGTTCGACACGGCAAACAACGAGTTCAAGCGCCTTCCCGAATTGATCCTGTTGGATTTGAAGCTGCCCAAGCTCGACGGCCACGAGGTGCTCAAGCGCATCCGCGCCGACGAGCGAACGCGGCTTTTGCCGGTCGTTATTCTGACTACATCTGTGGAAGAGCAGGACCGGTTCAACGGCTACCGCCTGGGGGCGAACAGTTACGTGCGTAAGCCGGTGAACTTCGCGGAATTTGCGCAAGCCGTCGTGCAACTCGGGCTCTATTGGCTCGTTCTCAACGAGCGGCCGCCTGCGCGAGCTAAAATCTAATCAGATTGAGCGGCTTGGTTAATGCTCCCCGAGGCTAACGCCTCGGAACTTAAGGCGAATATCGCCCCCACCGCGACATTACGGCTTCGTCACTAGAACCCGAAGTCCTTGTTTTTGCCGCCTGCGGGGCATAGTTTCATTTTAAATCATAGGCGGGGCGGGCAACGCTTCATGCCGCCGCCGCGGAGGGTTCGCCAATGGGTTCATTAAGTATCTGGCACTGGATGATCGTCATCGTCGTGGTGATGCTGCTGTTCGGCGGGCGCGGCAAGCTTTCCAACCTGATGGGCGATTTCGCGCAAGGCATCAAGGCGTTCAAAAAAGGCATGTCGGAGGACGACACCGCGCAGGCCAAGCCCGAGCCGGCCAAGACCATCGACAATCAGGCCGCCGGCGCGAGCAAGACGGAATCCGAGCGCGCGCATTCGTAGCCGCAGCAGTGTGGAGCGGGGACGGGTGCCGGCATTTTTGCTTGCGCATGATCTTGCCCGAAAACCCGGTTCCACTATTCGGGATCATGCGCTGGAGTTGATCTATCCATGTTCGGTCTCAACTGGGGCGAGCTCATCGTCATCGGCATCGTCGCGCTGATCGCGATTGGGCCGAAGGAACTCCCGGCCGTATTACGCACGCTCGGCCAGTGGATGGGCAAGGTCCGCCGCATGGCCAATGAATTCCAGGGCCAGTTCCAGGAAGCGCTCCGCGAGGCCGAATTTGCCGACCTGAAGAAGCACGCCGACGATATTTCGAGCTCGGTTACCGAATTCTCCAACATCGACCCGCTCGCCGACGTGCAGAAGGACGTGGAGAGCGCCTTTCCGGAATCGCCGATGGCGGAGGTTTCGATACCGGCCGCGCCTGCTGCCGAAGCCGCGAGCCCGGCGACGGCAGCGGAGCCCGAGCCGCCGCCGCCAATCGACGTGCCGCTGCCGCAGACGCCGGCGTCCGTCGCTTCTGAAGATTTCGCACCCGCCGCGCCGCCCGCCCAGAAAGCCGGGGGCGGCGGATGAGCGAACAGGACGAAGCCGAGATCGAGGCCAGCAAGGCGCCCTTGCTCGAGCA
>JBOHII010000139.1:0-7217 GCA_050725955.1 Pseudolabrys sp.
CGCGGCGGCTACTGCTTCGAGCAAAACCTGTTGTTCGGACATGTCCTGCGCGCGCTCGGTTTCAAGTTGCGCGAGGCGACCGCCCGCGTACGCTGGAGCGTGCCGCCCGGCGTGCACACACCGCGCGTCCATGCGCTATTGATTGTCGAGGCGGAAGGCGAATCCTACCTCGTGGATGTCGGCTTCGGCGGCAATGTGGCGACCGGACCTCTTCTTCTGAAATCGCGCGCTGAGCAGGCGACGCCGCACGAGCCCTTTCGCCTCGTAGCGGAGGAGCACCGCCTTGTCGTCGAGGCGAAGATCGGCGGCGAATGGACAAGCCTTTACGCGACCGATCTTGCCGAAAGCATCCCGGCCGATTTCGAGATGGGAAATTGGTTTACCTCGGCGCATCCGGGCTCGATCTTCGTCAACGGGCTGTTGGCGGCGCGCGCCGACGCGGACCGCCGCTACGCGCTGTTCAACAACGGCTTGTCGGTGCACAAGCTCAAGGGTGGCACCGAGAAGCGCACGCTCAATGCGCGCGAACTGCGCGACGCGCTCGGCGATCTGTTCAAGATCCGCCTCGATGGTCTTGATGGGCTCGATGCGGCGCTGGCCCGCCTCGCCGCGGCCACCGCATGAGCCGCCGCGGCCGCAACGGCCCGCGCCAGCCCGGCGGCGGGCGGCAGCAGGCGGGGCCAAGGAATGCATCACGCCATCGAAGCAGGCGCTTTCCCTCTCCCCTTGTGGGAGAGGGTGGCGAGCGGCGCAGTCGCGAGCCGGGTGAGGGGGCCGGCGTTCGCAAACATAAATCGAAACGTCCCCCTCACCCGGGGGATCCTCGCTCCGCTCGGACCGACCATCCCCCACGAGGGGAAAGGGTAGCGGCAACCGGTGTGCAAACCGTCAGCGTCACCCCTGACGAGAACAACATGCGCGTCGATCGCTTTTTCGAGGGCCGCTTTCCCGGCCTGTCGTTCAGCCACATCCAGCGCATCATCCGCAAAGGCGAGGTGCGCGTGAACGGCAAGCGCACCGAGCCGAAATCTCGGCTCGAAGCGGGGCAGGCGGTGCGCATTCCGCCGCTGCAGCTCGAGGCGCCGAAGCCGCGCGACGATGCTCCGCAGGCGCAAAAGGACCGCGCCTTCCTCAAATCGATCACGCTCTACGAAGACGACGACGTGCTGGTGCTCAACAAGCCGATGGGGCTTGCCGTGCAGGGCGGCTCCGGCACCGTGCGCCATCTCGACGGCATGCTGGGCGCCTTGCGCGGCGCGCATCCGGACGCCCAGCGCCCGCGCCTGGTGCACCGGCTCGACAAGGACACCGCCGGCTGTCTGCTGGTGGCCAAAACCCGCTTCGCTGCAGCAGCGCTTGCGAAGACCTTTCGCTCGCGCGCGGCGCGCAAGATCTATTGGGCGCTGGTCGTCGGCGTGCCGAAGCCGCAGCAGGGCCGCATCTCGACCTTCCTCGCCAAGCAGGAGATCGAGGAGGACAGTTTCATGCGTATCGCCAAGCACGGCGAGAAGGACGCCGTGCACGCCGTCACCTATTACGCGGTGGTGGAGACGGCGGCGCAGAAGCTTGCCTGGATTTCGCTGAAACCCGTCACCGGCCGCACCCACCAATTGCGCGCGCACATGGCCCATGTCGGCAACCCAATCGTCGGCGACCCGAAATATTTCAACATCGAGAACTGGCAACTGCCCGGCGGCATGCAGGACAAGTTGCATCTTCTGGCGCGCCGGATCGCGGTGCCGCACCCGCGCGGCGGCGTCATCGACGTCAGCGCGCCGTTGCCACCGCACATGGAGCAGTCATGGAACCTGCTCGGCTTCGACGCCAAGCGCTACGATCCCATCGTCGACGCGCCGGAGGAGGAATAGCCGCGGCCGCGCGGAGTTCCTAACTAACAGGCATGACGATACGGTTTACACTTATCGGGTTGCTCGCGCTGGCCGCGACGGCGTTGGCCGTGCCCGCGCATGCGCAGTCAGAGTCGGACCGCTACACCATCATGGTGCCGGAAAAGAGAACGCGGCCCGAGCCGCCGGAACCATGGCTGCCGCCGAAATACAAATCGCCGCACGGCACCCGCCAGCATGTGGTGGTCCCGCGGCCGGCGAGGGTGGCGCGCCCGCGCGCCACGGTGCCGCCGTCGCTTTATGTGCCGGAGACGGGCCGCACTTTGCCCAACCTGCCGACGGTTTCCGGTTCGGGGGCGGGCGGCAGCGAGACTTACCAGGATCGCGCCGCGCGCTGCGCACACCAAGCCAGTGTCTACGGCTCGGCCGTCACCGGCGACCGCAACGCCTATATCGGTGGCTGCATTAATCAATAACGCTAGATTTCGTTCATCACTTGCGCGTAGGAGATGAGCCCGAACAGTGCGGTGCCGCCGACGACATTGCCGAGCAGAACCGGCACCAAGAACTCTACCGCCATCCGCCACCACGCCCAGTCGCCGGCCAGCACCAGCATATAGGCTTCCATGCTGCCGGCGATGATATGCGTAAAGCCGCCGACCGCGATCAGATACGTCATCAGCGTGATGACGTGGAATTGCGCACTCTCCGCGCTCGGCATCAGCCAGACCATGGCGGCGATCAAGAACCCGGCGGCGATCGCGCGGAAGAACATGTCCCACCAGCCCAAGGCGAGCAGATCGCGGCTGATTGTCAGCATGCCCTGCGTCAGCGCCGGCGGCAGCACCGGCGTGTAAGTGCAGAACAGGGCGGCGAACAGCGTACCGACCAGGTTGGCTGCCAGCACCACCGCCCAAAGGCGCACCAGCCGCACCGCATTGTCGCGGGTAAAATCCTTCAGCATCGGCAGCAGCACGGTGATGGTGCTCTCGGTGAACAATTGTTGGCGCGCGAGCACGACCATGATGAATCCGACGCAATAGCCGAAGCTTACGATCAGCGGCCGCCACGGCGCGTCAGGCAGGTGCGCTTGCAGGATCGCCTGCATCAGTAACGAGAAACTGATCGAAAGCCCCGCCGCTACCCCCGACCACCACAACGAGGTTATCGGACGCGCCATCTCCTCGTCGCCGAGCTGGCGCACCACCTCGTAAATCACCGGCGTGCGTGGGCTCGACAGCTCTTCGATGTCCTCGACCTCTTGCGCGCTGATGCCGCGCGCGTGGCCGCTCTTTCCGCCGGCGGGCCCTTTGGCGCGGCCGCGATGCCTGCGGGGGAGAGACGTTTGGCTGGCTGTCATGTCCAAATCAACGCCGCGCAGCAGCCTGTGTTCCCGGCGAGGAACCGGGTCCGCGAATGGGGACTTGACAGGCAACCAAAAGGTTGCATATTGTCATTATGGATGCAGTGTTCAAAGCGCTGGCCGATACGAGCCGCAGGGAGCTGCTCGATCGTCTGCGCGCGGACAGCGGACAGAGCTTGAACGAGCTGTGTGCGCGCCTCGCCAAGTCCGGGCCGGCGATGACGCGGCAGGCGGTGAGCAAGCATCTGGCCATTCTGGAGGCCGCGAACCTCGTCGCCACCGTGCGGCGGGGCAGGGAGAAACTGCACTACCTCAATCCGGTGCCGATCCATGAGATCGCCGAGCGCTGGATCGGGAAATTCGAACGCCACCGCTTGCAGGCGCTGAGCGACATGAAAAAGGCGCTGGAAACAGAGTAAGGAGAAAAACGATGAGTAAGCCCGTTTTCGTTTACGTGACCTACATCGCCTCGACCCCGGACAAGGTGTTCAAGGCGCTGACTTCGCCCGAGGCAACCGGCAAATTCTGGTTTGGCAATGCCGTGGCGTCCGACTGGAAGGTCGGCTCCCCGATAACCTTCCACCGCGAGGGCAAGCTTATCCTCCAGGGCAAGGTGCTTGAATACGATCCGCCGCGGCGGCTGTCTCACAGCTTCCGGCCCATGCACGACGCTCAGTTCAGCGCCGAGCAGCCCTCGCGCGTGGTCTACGAGCTCGAACAGCAGCGCGACCAGGTTAAGCTCACCGTCACCCACGACGACTTCGCGCCGGACAGCAAGGTATTCAACAGCATCAGCAACGGCTGGCCGCTCGTGTTGTCGAGCCTCAAGAGCTATCTCGAAAGCGGGCGAGTTTTGTACGCGCCCTGGTATGAGAAGAAGCAGGAGGCGGCCGCATCTTGACGTTTTAAGTCGCGTGCGTCGGGGAGGGCGCCCGTGTGCCGCGCGGGCGCCCTCTCTATTAGGCGCTGGCCGTGTCGAGCGTCGCGATGTCCGCCGGCGAAAGCTTGAGCCGCGGCGCTTGCATGATCTCGTGGAGCTGCTTGACACTGGTGGCGCTTGAGATCGGAGCGGTCACGACAGGCCGCGCGATCAGCCAGGCGAGCGCCACTTGCGCGGGCGTCGCGCCATGGCCGGCGGCCACCGCATCGAGCGCCTTGAGGATGCGTTGGCCGCGGACGTCGAAATAGCCTTTCACCTTGCCGCCGCGGACCGGATTTTTCGCAGCTTCTGCGGCCGAGCGGTATTTGCCGCTGAGGAAGCCACCGGCCAGCGAATAATAAGTGATAACGCCAATCTCTTCGGTCTTGCAGATCGGTTCGTATTGGCTCTCGAAATCGACGCGGTCGTAAAGATTGTAGTTCGGCTGCAGGCTTTCGTAGCGCGGGACGCCGAGCTTCTTGCTGGCGGCAAGCGAAGCCTTGAGCCGCGCCACGCTCATGTTCGATGCGCCGATGGCGCGCACTTTGCCTTGCGCGCTCAGCTGCGCGTAGGCCTGCATGGCCTCTTCCGGCGGCGTCACCTCGTCGTCGAAGTGTGTCTGCAACAGGTCGATGCAGTCGATCTGCAATCGCTTGAGGCAAGCCTCCGCCGCGCGCAACAAGTAGTCCTTGCGCAGGTTATTGCCTTCGCCCATGTCGTTGCCGATCTTGGTGGCGATCACCACCCGGCCGCGTTTGCCACTGGCTTTGAGCCACTTGCCGATGACGGTCTCCGACTCGCCGCCCTTGTGCCCTGGCACCCAGCGCGAATAAGTGTCGGCAGTGTCGATGGCGTTGAAGCCGCCGTCGAGAAAAGCGTCGAACAGCGCAAACGAGGTCGCCTCGTCGACGTTCCAGCCGATCACATTTCCGCCCAGCACTAGCGGCGCGATGGCGATGTCGGTTTGGCCGAGGCGGCGTTTTTCCATGTCTGTCCCGTTGTCATGCCCGGCCTTATGCCGGCATCCCGCTTGAGGATGCACAGTGCCTAGCGAAGCGGGATGGCCGCGACAAGCCCGGCCATGAAAGATTGTAACATGGCAGATTGTGAAGAGTACGAAGTGGCGCCCTACCGCAAACCGGCGTTGAATTTCTCCAGCGCCGCCTGACCCGGGCAGAGCTCTTTCTCGCCCAACGCATTGAGCGGCGTTGCCACCGTGTCGAGATGCCCGTGCAGGTCCTCGGCTTCGTTCTCCATGTAGAGCAAGCCGGTGACGATCTGCTTCTTGGCGGCGTGGTGTTGCAAAAAGCCGAGGGCCGCGGCGCGGTCATGCAACTCGTAATCGGCGTCGAGCTTGCGCAGCGCCAGTTTCGAGCCGTCATGCTGCTCGACGATCTCGACGGTGCCCGGCTCGTATTTCACCTCGATCGGCATGCGGCTGGAAATGACGTCGAGCCGGTTCACCGCCTCATTGTGCTCGCGCACGAAATCGAAACTCTTGGTCGAGCCGGAGTGGTTGTTGAACATGACGCAAGGCGAGATCACGTCGATAAAGGCCGCGCCCTTGTGTGCGATCGCAGCCTTGATGATCGGCACCAGTTGCTGCTTGTCGCCGGAGAAGGAGCGAGCGACGAACGAGGCGCCGAGCTGCAGCGCCATCGCCACCAGATCGATGTAATTATCGGTGTTGATCACTCCGCGCTTGGACTTGGAGCCGCGGTCCGCGGTGGCCGAGAATTGACCTTTGGTCAGGCCGTACACGCCGTTGTTTTCGACGATGTAGGTCATGTTGACGCCGCGCCGCAGACAGTGCGCGAACTGGCCGAGCCCGATGGAGGCCGAGTCGCCATCGCCCGAGACGCCGAGATAAATGAGATCGCGGTTGGCGAGATTGGCGCCGGTCAACACCGACGGCATGCGGCCGTGCACCGAATTGAAGCCGTGCGAATTGCCGAGGAAATAGGTTGGCGTTTTTGACGAACAGCCGATGCCGGAAATCTTGGCGACCCGGTGCGGCTCGATCGACAGCTCAAAGCAGGCCTGGATGATGGCGCCGGTGATCGAGTCGTGGCCGCAGCCCGCGCAGAGGGTCGAGATCGTGCCCTCGTAGTCGCGATGGGTGTAGCCGAGATCGTTTTTCGGCAGGTCGGGGTGGTGAAACTTGGGCTTGACGAGATAGGTCATGATACCACCTTCATCGGCTTCACCTTGAGCTGATCGAGGTGATCGCCGATTGCCTTGGCGATGAAGCGAGCGGTGATCGGCGTGCCGTCGTAATGCAGGATCGGCACCAGCCGAATCGGATCGATGCCGCATTCGTTCACGATGAGCGAACGCAATTGCGCATCGCGGTTCTGCTCGACCACAAATACGAAGTCGTGATCGGCGACGAAGCTGTTGACGCTCGAATGGAACGGGAACGCACGAATGCGCATGCGGTCGAGCGAATGTCCGTGCGCCTCGATCATGTGGATCGCCTCGTCCATCGCCGGCGCGGTCGAGCCGAAATAGACCACACCGTATTTGGTGGCCTTTTGCGAATTGGCCAGCAGAGGGCGCGGTATCAGATCCTTGGCGGTGTCGAATTTGCGGATCAGGCGCTGCATGTTGTCGACGTACGGCGCGCCTTCCTCGGTGTAGCGCGCATAACGGTCGCGCGAAGTGCCGCGGGTGAAGAATGAGCCTTTGGTCGGATGCGTGCCCGGATAGGTGCGATAGGGAATGCCGTCGCCGTCGACGTCGAGGTAGCGGCCGAACTCCCTGCCGGCCTCCAACTGTTCGGCGGTCATGACCTTGCCGCGGTCGTATTTCCGGGCGTCGTCCCAGGCAAGCGGACGGGCGAGATGGTGGTTCATGCCGATGTCGAGATCGAGCATGACGAAAATCGGGGTTTGCAGCCGGTCGGCAAGGTCGAAAGCCTGCGCGCCCATGTCGAAAGCTTCCGCCGGATCCTCGGGGAACAAGAGGACGTGCTTGGTATCACCGTGCGAAGCATAGGCGCAGGAGATGATGTCGCATTGCTGCGTGCGCGTCGGCATGCCGGTCGACGGACCGGCGCGCTGCACGTCGAAGATCACCGCCGGGATTT
>JBOHII010000140.1:0-3041 GCA_050725955.1 Pseudolabrys sp.
ATGCTCGTCAGGGGAGACGCGCCGGTGCCGCCGTCATGGCCGGAGATCAACACCACGTCGGCGTGCGCCTTGGAGACGCCGGCGGCGACGGTGCCGACGCCGACTTCGGCCACCAGTTTGACGCTGATGCGCGCATGATGATTGCCATTCTTCAGATCGTGGATCAACTCGGCGAGATCCTCGATGGAGTAGATGTCGTGGTGCGGCGGCGGCGAGATCAAGCCGACGCCGGGCGTCGAATGGCGCACCTTGGCGATTATCTTGTCGACCTTGTGGCCGGGCAACTGGCCGCCTTCGCCGGGCTTGGCGCCCTGCGCCATCTTGATCTGCATCATGTCCGAATTGACGAGATACTCGGCGGTAACGCCAAAGCGCCCGGAAGCGACCTGTTTGATCGCCGAGCGCATCGAGTCCCCGTTCGGCAGCGGCTTGAAGCGGTCGGATTCCTCGCCGCCTTCGCCGGTGTTCGATTTGCCGCCGATGCGGTTCATGGCGATGGCGAGCGTGGTGTGCGCCTCGCGCGATATGGAGCCGAACGACATGGCGCCGGTGGAGAAGCGCCGGACGATATTCTTGGCCGGCTCGACCTCCTCGAGCGGCACCGGCTTGCGGCCGTCTTCCGCCGGTGACTTGATGCGGAACAGGCCGCGGATGGTCAGGAGCCGCTCGTTCTGCTCATTCACGATTTTGGCGAAGGCGCGATAGTGATCGAGCGAATTGCCGCGCACGGCGTGTTGCAGGCTGCGCACCGTCTCGGCGGTCCAGACATGGTCCTCGCCACGTGTGCGCACCGCATAGTCGCCGCCAACGTCGAGCATTGCCGAGTAGATCGGCGAATCGCCGAAAGCGTCGCGGTGGCGGCGCACCGCCTCTTCCGCGATCTCGGCCAATCCCACGCCCTCGATGCGCGTGTGCGTGCCGGTGAAATATTTGTCGACAAAATCCTGCCGCAGCCCGACCGCGTCGAAAATCTGCGCTCCGCAATAGGACTGGTAGGTCGAGATGCCCATCTTGGACATGACCTTGAGCAGGCCCTTGTCGATCGACTTGATGTAGCGCTTGACGACTTCCTTCTCGTCGAGCTTCTGCGGCAGATCGTCCTTTATGGCGATCAGCGTCTCGAAGGCGAGATAGGGATTGATCGCCTCCGCGCCGTAGCCCGCCAGGCAGGCGAAATGATGCACTTCGCGCGGTTCGCCGGTCTCCACCACCAGCCCGACCGAGGTGCGCAAGCCGTTGCGGATCAGATGGTGGTGCACCGCCGCGCAGGCGAGCAGCACCGGAATCTGTAAGCGTTCGGCGCCGGCCTTACGGTCGGACAGGATGATGATGTTGCAGCCGCCGCGCACCTCTTCCTCGGCGCGCTCGCACAGTTCGTCGAGCGCCCAGCCCATGCCGTCGGTGCCGTGCTCGGCCGGGAAGGTGATGTCGAAGGTGCGCGACTTGAAGTGATCGCCGCTCATCTGCGAGATCTCGCGGATCTTCTCGAGATCCGCGTTGGTGAGGATGGGCTGGCGCACCTCCAAACGTTTGGCGTGCGACAGGCCTTCCAGGTCGAACAAGTTCGGCCGCGGCCCGATGATGGAGACGAGGCTCATCACCAGTTCCTCGCGGATCGGATCGATCGGCGGATTGGTCACCTGCGCAAAGTTCTGCTTGAAATAGGTGAACAGCGATTTCGGCTTGTCCGACAGCGCCGAAATCGGCGTGTCGTTGCCCATAGAGCCGACCGCTTCCTCGCCGGTCGAGGCCATCGGCGTCATCAAGAATTTCAGGTCTTCCTGGGTGTAGCCGAAGGCCTGCTGACGATCGAGCAGCGACAGGTTGGAGATCGGCGCCTCGTTGGCGGTGCCGGGCAGGTCTTCGAGCACGATCTGGGTGCGCGCGAGCCATTCCTTGTAAGGATGGCTCGTGGCCAGCGTCGACTTCAATTCCTCGTCAGGAATGAGCCGGCCCTCGTCGAGATCGACCAGCAGCATCTTGCCCGGCTGCAGCCGCCACTTCTTGACGATGTTCTTTTCCGGGATAGGCAGCACGCCCATTTCTGACGCCATCACGATGCGGTCGTCGTTGGTCAGCAGATAGCGCGCCGGACGCAAGCCGTTGCGGTCGAGAGTGGCTCCGATCTGGCGGCCATTGGTGAAGGCGATGGCCGCCGGGCCGTCCCACGGCTCCATCAGCGCGGCATTGTATTCGTAGAAAGCGCGCCGCTCCTCATTCATGAGCGGATTTCCCGCCCACGCCTCGGGGATCATCATCATCATGGCGTGCGCAAGCGAGTAGCCGCCCTGCGTCAGGAATTCGAGCGCGTTGTCGAAGCAGGCGGTATCGGACTGGCCCTCGTAGGAGATCGGCCACAGTTTGCTGATGTCCTTGCCGAACAGCGGCGAGGACACCGACGCCTGCCGCGCCGCCATCCAGTTGTTGTTGCCGCGCAGCGTGTTGATCTCGCCGTTATGCGCGATGTAGCGGTAGGGATGCGCTAGCGACCAGGTCGGGAACGTATTGGTCGAAAAACGCTGGTGCACCAGCGCAAGCGCGCTCTCGAAATCCGGGTCGTGAAGGTCGGGATAATAGGCGCCGAGCTGATCGGCCAGGAACATGCCCTTGTAGATGATGGTCCGGCAGGAGATCGACACCGGGTAATAGCCGGCGGTGCGGCGCGCGCGGCGCCGGTAGATCGCGTCGGAAATCGATTTGCGCAGGATGTAGAGCCGGCGCTCGAACTCCGCCTCGGAGATTTTCTTTTTGCCGCGGCCGATGAACACCTGCAGGTGTATCGGCTCGGTGGGCTTGACCGATTCGCCGAGCGTCGAATTGTCAGTCGGCACCTCTCGCCAGCCAAGCAACGAAAGCCCTTCGCGGGCGATCACCTCCCCATAGATGTCGCGGACGATCTGCCGCCAGTTTGGGTCCTTCGGCATAAACAGATAGCCGACCGCGTATTCGCCCGGCGGCGGCAGCTTGATGCCGAGCTCGGCGGTCTTCTTGGCGAAAAATTTGTGCGGGAGCTGCACCAGGATGCCGGCGCCGTCGCCCAT
>JBOHII010000141.1:0-31838 GCA_050725955.1 Pseudolabrys sp.
GTTTCTTCTTCGAGGACGAGCAAACCGTGGTCGACCGCGACCGCATGGCGGTGTCGTTCATCAACTCGCTCTATTCGAGTTTCGGCATCGGCATCTGCACCGAAAAGACCGGCATCATGCTGACCAATCGCGGCGCCTGCTTCACACTCGAGCCGGATCACCCCAATACCTTCGGTCCCGGCAAGCGGCCGATGCATACCATCATTCCGGCGCTCACCATGCGGAATGGACGTTGTGACATGAGTTTCGGCGTCATGGGTGCGCACTACCAGCCGATGGGCCACGTCCAGATCGTCAATAACATGCTCGACTTCGGCATGGATGTGCAGCAGGCAATCGACGCGCCGCGTTTCTTCTTCGAGGACGAGCAAACCGTGGTCGAGCGCGGCACGCCGGCGGCGACGATTGAAGGCCTCAAGGCGCGCGGTCATGACGTCGTATTCGCGCCGACGCCCTGGGGCGGCGCGCAGACCATCAAGATCGACTGGGATCGCGGCGTGTTGATCGCCGGTTCGGAGCCGCGCAAGGACGGTTGCGCGCTCGGTTATTAGCGCTCGATCAGCGCGGCGGCGGCGCGATAGGCAGACAACGCCTCTTGCGGCTCGGCGCGCCGGCGCTCGCTGGTCTGCGGATGCTGGCCCCTCGTCGCCAGCAACTGGGCGAGGAATGGCGCCTGACGAAACGTCTGCGGCGGCGGCGGGGGTGGCGCGGGCGTCAGCGCGACCAGTGCGTGGTTGGCCTCGATAGGCTCTACCGGTGCCGGTTCATCGCCTTGCGGCGCGAACCCGGTCTGCCTTGCTGCCACTTTATCGATACCGCGAAGCCACATCCGACTGTCTCGATTTGGGACAAAAGCTGCTCGTCCATCCTTATCGTGGCAAGCGCCGTGCCGTCGGCAAAACCGCAGAAAACCTGTTTATTTTCGCCGGTTTGTCGAATTGTTTAAAATTCGTCAGTAGGTTCGGCGCTGCATCTGTCATTCCAAACGCCCGACGCGCTGTGGCGTTCCCAAAAAGGGGCGAGCGTGACCCGAATCGAACAACAGACCGGCGTCCCGGATGCTGCGGAAGTTCTCAGGTTGATCGGCGAGGCCGCCTATGAATGGCGGCTCGACACCGATGCGCTGATCTGGAGCGGCAACGCGGCTGACGTGCTCGGTGTCGCCGACGTTGCCTGCGGCCGGGCCTACGCAAAGCAAATGGACGCCGAAGACGGGCAAAGCCGCCTCGAGGCCATCACCCGATCCGGCAGCAGCGATACCGGCGAGGGCGTTCCCTATCAGGCGCAATATGCCTTTCGCCGCGGCGACGGAAAAATCCGGCTGGAAGACACCGGCCGCTGGTTCGCCGGTCCCGATGGCAAGCCGCAGCGTGCACTCGGCACCGTGCGCGTAATCGACGCGCGCCATGAGCGCGAGCAGGCGCTCGTCCGGCTTGCCAAGTTCGATCCGCTGACCGGAGAAATGAATCGCCTGCATCTCACCGAGGTGCTCGGCGCCAAGCTCGATGAGGCGGTGCGCTTTCGCACCTCATGTGGCTTCCTTCTGGTCGCCATCGATCATCTCGGCAATCTCAACGAAGCCTACGGTTTTGATGCCGCCGAGGACGTGATCGCCCAAGTCGCCAAACGCATTCGCGCACGCCTGCGCGGCAAGGACTATCTCGGTCGCTTCTCCGGCAACAAATTCGGCGTCATCCTGACCAGTTGTACGGTCGACGAGTTGGCTATCGCCGCCGACCGCCTGCTGGCCGGCGTGCGCGACGAGACCATCCCGACAGCTGCCGGTGCGGTGGCGGTCACGGTGACAATCGGCGGCCTGACCGCACCGCGCCATGCCCGCACTGTGCCGGAGATTCTTAGTCGCGCGCAGGACGCATTGCACGCCGCGCGCGCCAAGCGCCACGGTTCATTTGCCGCCTATCGGCCGAATGTCGAGCGCGACGCAATGCGGCGCGAAAGCGTGCAGGCGACCGACGAAATCGTAGCGGCGCTCAACGAAAGACGGATCGCGCTGGCGTTTGAACCGATCGTTGATGCAAAAACACGCAAGATCGCATTTTACGAATGCCTGATGCGTGTGCATCGTCCCGATGGCCGCATCGCGCATGCCAACGAGATCATTCCGATCGCCGAACGGGTCGGGCTGATCCGAATGCTGGATTATCGCATGCTCGAACTGGTGGTGAATGAACTGGCTGCCGCGCCCGATCTGACAGCCAGCGTCAACGTTTCGCCGGCCTCCACCGTCGATCCGGACTGGTGGTCGGGCCTCGGCACCTTGCTGCGGGCCAACAGCAGCGCAGCCAGCCGTCTGATCATCGAGATTACCGAGACTGCAGCCATTCAGGACGTGGATGTGGCGCGCGGCTTCGTCAGCCGGGTCAAGGATCTGGGGTGCCGCATTGCCATCGACGACTTTGGCGCGGGTAATACTTCGTTCCGGAACTTGCGCAAGCTTGGCGTCGATATCGTAAAAATCGACGGCGCCTTCGTGCAGAAAATCGTCAAATCGGATGATGATCGCGCCTTCGCGCATGCGCTGATCGATTTGTCACGCCGGCTCGGCCTCAAGACCGTCGCCGAATGGGTGCAGGATGAAGAAGCCGCGCGGCTGTTGTCGGACTGGGGCTGCGATTGCCTGCAAGGTGCGCTGATCGGCCTGGCCAGCGACGCGCGACCGTGGGCGAATGCGAAAGATCGCGCTAGGACGGCGTAGCCGCTATTCCTTGCCGCCGAGCTTGTCCAGCCGCTTCTGCAATTCGTCGAGTTGACGCTTGAGTTCGTCCATTTCGCCGCCCGCACCCTGCGGCTTGTCGGCGGGCTTGGATTGCCCGCGCGTGAAGGATGGCGCGAACATGGCAAAGGTCGTCTCGAACATTTCCCTGTTCCGCCGGACCTGATCCTCGAGCGGACCGAAGCCGCCGACGCCGAAGGCCTGCGTCATTTGTTCGCGGAATTTATCCTGCTGGCTGGTGAGCGATTGCATCGATTGTTCGAGAAAGCGCGGCACCATCATCTGCATGCTGTCGCCGTAGAAGCGAATCAATTGCCGCAGGAAGGCGATCGGCAACAGGCTTTGTCCTTCCTTGTTTTCTTGCTCGAAAATTATCTGCGCCAGCACCGAACGGGTGATGTCTTCGCCGGTCTTGGCGTCGAACACCACGAAGTTCTCGCCGCCCTTCACCATGGTGGCGAGATCCTCGAGCGTCACGTAGGCGCTGGTCCCGGTGTTATAGAGCCGCCGGTTGGCGTATTTTTTGATTGTGATCGGCTCTTTTTCGTCTGCTGCCATGGTAATCACGCTTCCTCTGCCCAGAACTCGAGCATAACCGGTTTCGGCCGGCGCGGGCCACCGTTTTGTGGCGGCGCGGCAGGCTGGTTGGGCAGCGCGGCAACCCTTGCGGATCGGTCAAAAAACAGCCAATTCTCAGGTATATCTTGAGATTGCCCGTTGTTGACAGGGCTGCCCGCGCTGCCGAGGATGTGGCAACGCCAAATGGCCGTCTGGCGGTGCAACCGATCGTCAAAGGAGTTTCCGATGAAGGACGATATCGTCATTGTCAGCGCCGCCCGCACGCCGGTCGGCTCGTTCAACGGGGCGTTCGCCAATCTGCCGGCCCACGAACTCGGCAAAATCGCGATCCATGAGGCGTTGCAGCGCGGCGGTGTCGAAGGCGGCCGCGTCTCCGAGGTCATCATGGGACAGATCCTGACAGCCGGTCAGGGCCAGAATCCCGCGCGTCAGGCCTCGATCGCCGCCGGCATACCGGTCGAAAGCCCCGCATGGGGCGTGAACCAGCTATGCGGTTCCGGCCTGCGCGCGGTCGCGCTCGGCTATCAGGCGATCATGAATGGCGACAGCGAGATCGTCGTGGCCGGCGGTCAGGAATCGATGAGCATGGCGCCGCACGCCCAGCATCTTCGAGGCGGCGTGAAGATGGGCGCGTTCGAAATGGTCGACACCATGATCAAGGATGGAGTGTGGGATGCCTTCAACGGCTATCACATGGGCAACACCGCCGAGAACGTCGCCAAGCAATATCAGATCACGCGCGCGCAACAGGACGAATTTGCCGTCGCCTCGCAGAACAAAGCGGAAGCCGCGCAGAAGGCCGGCAAGTTTAAGGACGAGATCGTCCCGGTCACCATCAAGTCGCGCAAGGGCGACGTCGTGGTGAGTGCCGATGAATATCCGAAGCAGGGCGTCACGCTCGAAGGCATTTCCAAGCTGCGCCCCGCCTTCGAAAAGGAAGGCACCGTGACCGCGGCCAGCGCTTCGGGCATCAATGACGGCGCCGCCGCCGTGCTGCTGATGACGGCGTCGGAGGCCGCCAAGCTCGGCAAGACGCCGCTCGCGCGTATCGTGTCCTGGGCGCAGGCCGGCGTCGATCCTTCGATCATGGGCACCGGGCCGATCCCGGCGTCGCGCGCGGCGCTCAAGAAAGCCGGCTGGAAGAAAGAGGACCTCGACCTGATCGAAGCGAACGAAGCTTTTGCGGCGCAGGCCTGCGCGGTCAACAAGGACCTCGGCTGGGACACCGCCAAGGTCAACGTCAATGGCGGCGCCATCGCCATCGGTCATCCGATCGGCGCCTCCGGCGCGCGCGTGCTGACCACGCTGCTGTTCGAAATGCAGAAGCGCAACGCCAAGAAGGGCCTTGCGACATTGTGCATCGGCGGCGGCATGGGCATCGCCATGTGCGTGGAGCGTTAATCGCGCCAAGACACAGCAAACGAAGAGCATCGAGCGCCGACGTTTCGCACCGCACAATCGTGGGATTGATCTATGTCACGGCCGGGCTTGTCCCGGCCGTGCACGTCTTTAATGTGTGGCAAACACGAAGTCGATGTCCGCCAGTGTGCGGGATACCGTCAAGGGACTTTGGGAGGAGTGGGGTATGGCACGCGTTGCGTTGGTTACGGGCGGTAGTCGCGGCATCGGCGCGGCGATCTCCAAGGCGTTGCAGGCCGCCGGCTATAAGGTCGCGGCCAATTATGGCGGCAACGACGAAGCGGCGGCGAAGTTCAAGGCGGAGACCGGCATTTCGGTGTTCAAGTGGGACGTGTCGTCCTTCGAAGCCTGCGCCGACGGCATCGGCAAGGTCGCGGCCGAAGTCGGCCCGATCGACGTGCTGGTCAACAATGCCGGCATCACCCGCGACGCAATGTTCCACCGCATGAAGCCCGACCAGTGGACCGCGGTCATCAACACCAATCTCGGCTCGCTGTTCAACATGACCCGCCAGGTCTGGGAGGGCATGCGCGAGCGCAAGTTCGGCCGCGTCATCAACATCTCCTCGATCAACGGCCAGAAGGGGCAGGCCGGGCAGACCAACTACTCCGCCGCCAAGGCCGGCGAGCTCGGCTTCACCAAGGCACTGGCGCAGGAAGGCGCGCGTGCCGGCATCACGGTGAATGCGATCTGCCCGGGCTATATCAACACCGAGATGGTGCAGGCGGTGCCGAAGGACGTGCTGGAAAAGAACATCCTGCCGCAAATCCCGATCGGCCGTTTGGGCGAGCCGGAGGAGATCGCGCGCTGCGTGTTGTTCCTCGCCGGTGACGACGCCGGCCTGATCACCGGCGCGACGCTGTCGGCCAATGGCGGGCAGTATTTCGCCTAGCCTGCCGCACCTTTGCGCGCGGCAGGGCGCGTGTCGTTTTGTTAGGTCGCCTGCACCTGCTCGGCTCTGATGTCGGCTTTGGCTGAGGCCGGATCGCCCATCGCCAGATTCTTGCCGCGCGTTTCGACCCGGTAGAGCGTAAACGCAACGCCCATGCATAGCCCGCAGAAGGCGAGGAACAGGAACGCCGGGAACACGGCCTGCGCCGTGGCCTTGGGCGCAACCAGGTTGTCAGTCCCGGCGATGAAGGCGAGGCTGAGCGGGCCGAGGATTTTGCCGACGCTGTTTGCAGCCTGATAAAGGCCGACGCCGCCAGCCGCCTGCCGCACCGGGAAAATTTCCGCGGCATAAGGCGAGCAGCTCGAATGACCGCCGTCGAAGAACAACGCGCCGATGCACAGGAACACGACAAACAGCGGTATGGCGCCGTAGACACTGTCGTTGAACCATCCGGCCAGGGCTAGCGTAATCATTATGCCATAGCCGCAGATCTCGCCGACGCGCCGGCGGCCGATGTATTGCGGCAGGATCGACATGATGACCTTGCCGGTGATGCCCGATAGCGCGACGAAGAAGAAGATCTGTCCGGCGTCTTTCACGCTCATGTTGAGCTTCATGGCGACGATGGTCGGTCCCCACAGATAGACGCCGTAGCCCGCGGTGCTCAGGCAAAGCCCGACCGTCACAGAGAACCAGAACCGCGCCGGATCGGAGTAGAGTTCGCGCAACGTCGGCTTTACCGGCTTCGGCACCGTCTCGGCAATCGCCGGGACCGCGTCGAGCGGGACTTCAAGCTGACGCGCGATGGTGGCGCGCGCCTCATCGGTGCGCCGCTGACTGATCAGCCAGCGCATCGATTCAGGCGCCACCAGCCAAGTAAGCAGTCCGGGGACAAGCGGCGAGATGCCGAGGAATGCGACGCCGCGCCAGCCGAGCAGAGCGAGCAGCCAGGCCGCCGTTGCTGAAGCGACCAAAATACCGACAGTGGCGAACACGACCATCAATCCCGGCATGGTCGTGCGATAGCGCGTCGGTGTGAGTTCGACCGCGAGCGTGATCGCAGGAGCGACGGCGGCGCCGAGGCCGAGCCCGATCAGGAACCGCATCGCCACGAACATCTGCCAGTTTCCGTCCGGCGTGATCGCCAGCAGGCCGGAGCCGACCGCGCAGCAGACCGTGCCGAACATGATCATCGCCCTGCGTCCCCAGCTGTCCGACAGGTGCCCACAGAAGAAGCTGCCGACGATCGAGCCTACGCCCGCGCTGAGCAGCATGAGGGCCGACTGACCGTAAGTCAGCTTCCATTGCGGTCCGAGAACGGCAACGAGGAAGCCGACGATGTAGAGATCGAAGAATTCCAGAACGAACACCAACGAAATGATGCTGAAGGCAAACCAGAACCGTTTGTTCAGCGGCGCGGAATCGTAAAACGCCAGCATGGTGCCACTCGCCACGTCACTCTCCCTTGTCTGCCGAATGAAATAGCGGCGCATTTTGCAACCCGCCGCCGGCGCATTTTCTTATTTGCGGGAATGCTAGGTCTGGAAATTAAGCAGCGTCAATTGGATTCGCATTTCGCGGTGCGCCACAACTCAGTTTGCAGTGCCAGATAAAATCCAATCACGCGTGAACGATTTGATGTCGGTGCAGCCAATTGCGCCCATCGTGCGCCGGATTTCCGCGTCGAAGATATCGAGAGCCCGTGTCGCACCGGCTTCGCCCGCGGCGGCAACGCCATAAAGCGTGGCGCGGCCGATCATCACCGCGTCGGCGCCGAGCGCGAGACCTTTGATCACGTCGCTGCCGCGTCGAAACCCGCTGTCGACGATTATCGCGATTCGTCCGGCGACGGCAGCGGCGATGTCGGGCAATACATCGATCGGGGCGGGCGCGGAATCGTTGGCAATGCCGCCGTGATTGGAAACGATCACAGCGTCGACACCATACTCGGCGGCTTTCACCGCGTCGGCCGGATGGAGAATTCCTTTGACGATCAGTTTACGCGGCCACATATCGCGCAGCCGCCGGAGGAATTCCCACGTCATAGTGTCGTTTTTTATGAGATGTTTACGCGCGTCGGCGAGCGGCACGCCGTCGAGCGCGGGAATGTTGACATAACGCGGCAGTTCGCCTTCCGCCCGCAAGTAGCGTCCCATCGTGCCCACCAGCCAGCGCGGATGTCGCAGCGCATCCCAGACATTTCGCGGCGTGAAGCGAACCGGAAACGTCGCGCCATTGCGGACATCCCACTTGCGATTGTAGCCAACGATGCTGTCCACCGTGAGCACCAGCGCCTCGAAGCCGGCCTCGCGCGCGCGCTGTGCCGTCTGCATCGACTTCTCAAGATCGCGCCAGACATAGAGCTGATACCACTGCCGACCGCCGCCTTCCTTCAGGATGGTCTCCATCGCAGTATTGGAGGTGCTGGCGAGCGTGAAAGGAATGCCGGCCTTGGCGGCGGCGCGCGCCAGCGCGATCTCGCCGCGATACCAGACATAGCCGGCGGGTCCCGTGGGCCCGATCACCAGCGGCAGCTTCTGCTTGACGCCGAGCAGCGTAACGGCTGGGTCGCGACCCGATACGTCGTTGAGCACCCTCGTGCGCAGTTTGATCCGCTCGATCGCCGCACGGTTGTGGCGCAGCGCAACATCGTCCTCATTGCCGCGGTCGATGAAGTCGAACAGAGACTTCGGCAGGCGACGGCGCGCCATCTGGCGCAAGTCTTCGATATCCAGCGCTGCCCGCGACAGGTCCGACATGTTGTCAATGCCTCGTGTCAACGCCTGCGTTTAGCTTTCGATTTTTTCCGCGACACTTTTGCGGACCTGCGCGCAACGGTCTTGGCCGACGGCGCGCGCCAGGTGCCTTCGGCTTTATCGAGCCGCACGCTCCAATATTCCCACGCACGCGCCACCGGGCCGGGCCGCAGATTGTATTCGCAGGCGAGTTCTGTTTCTTCCGCCGACAGCGGCGAAACATGGCCCAGCGAATGCGCCTGAATTTGCTGTGCGGCATTGCGCGCGATGTAGATGGTGCGGAAGGTGAGTTCCTCAAGCGAGCGGCCGGCGACGGTGGCGCCATGCCGGCGCAGCAGCACGATCCAGTGCGACCCCAGCGCGCGCGCCAGCGAAGCGCCTTCCTCCGGTTTGGCCACGATCAGCGTGGTGTTGCCGAATTCGTCGCGCGCGTCCCAGAATGGCGCTTTTTCCCCTATGGTGGCGCCGAGGTGATTGACCGGCTTGAGCTCCATGCCGGAAATGCAGAACGGCAGGATCGACGGCGCGTGGTGGTGGCACACCGCGTTCACTTCCGGCCGTGCCTTGTAGATTTCACCGTGAATGACGCGCTCGCCGTAAAGCCGCCCTTCGATCGGTTTTATGATTTGCGAGTCGAGAGTGAACTCGTGGATGTCGTCCGGTTGCACGAGTTCGGGCGCACGCGAGCGCGACATCAGGTAGCGCCCCGGATCGGTCGGATGGCGCATGGTGACGTGGCCGAAAGCGTCGAGCACGCCTTCATTGGCGATCATACGGTTGGCGCGCGCGAGCGCCTCGCGCGCCTGGTCGAGTATGGATGGCACTGGCGTTTCCCCAAATTGTTCAGTCCGGCGTTTTATCGCGTTTATCGGCTCGGCTTCCAGCCCTTGGGCGCCAGCTCGAAACCGTCGAAGGAAAAGCCGGGCGCCACCGTGCAACCCACCAATGTCCAGTCGCCGGTCGTATCCGCCGCCTGCCAGGCGCGCGCGGGCACGGTAAATTGCGGCGCCTCGCCGGCATGGACATCGGCGCCAAGCCGCACGATCTCCTCCTTGGCGCCGTCCACCACTTCAAGCTTGAGCGGGCTGCCGGCGTAATAGTGCCAGATCTCGACCGCGTCGATGCGGTGCCAGTGCGAGCGCTCGCCGCGCTTGAGCAGGAAATAGATCGAGGTGGAAGCGGCGCGGCCGTCGATCACGCGCGGATCGCGGAAGGTCTCGCGGTAGTGGCCGCCCTCGGGGTGCGGCTTGAGATCGAGCGCGCGGATGATGTCGGCGGCGGTGGGCATGCGCGCTGTCAGAATTTATTCTTCCGCGCCCTGATCTCGGCAAACACCTGGGAGGCCTCCTTGCCGGCCATGCCGATGCCGGCGGCAACCTCCGGCAGATCGGCGCGCAGGAACGGATTGGCCAGTTTCTCGTCGCCGATGGTGACGGGAATGGTCGGCGCGCCTTCCTGGATTTGCTGCCTCACCTGCGCCTCGCGCGCCGCCAGCACCGGATTGTCCGGTTCGATGGTGCGGGCAAACTTGATGTTGGCGGCGGTGTATTCGTGCCCGCAATAAATCTCGGTGTCGTTCGGCAGATCGCGCAGCTTCAGCAGCGAGCGCCACATCATGCCGGGCGTACCCTCGATCACGCGGCCGCAGCCGATGGAAAACAGCGTGTCGCCGACAAAGGCGAGCTTGTCGGCGTGGAACCAGTAGGAAATATGGCCGTTGGTGTGGCCCGGTGTCTCGATCACGTTGCTCGACAGTTTGCCGACCGTCACCTTGTCGCCCTCGCGCACGGTCAGGTCGACCGCCGGGATGGTGTCGGCTTCCGCGCTTGGGGCCACCACGCGGCATTTGTATTTTTCCTTCAGCGCCACGATGCCGCCGGTGTGGTCGGCGTGATGGTGGGTGACCAGGATGTCGCTGAGCTTCCAGCCGGTCGACTTGAGCGCGGCCTCGATTGGCGCGGCTTCGGGGGCATCGATCGAGGCGGTGGCGCCGCTTTCCGGGTCATGCAGCAGCACCCCATAATTGTCCTTCAGGCATAAAAACAGGCGGGTTTCCGCGGGCATGGCAGTCCTCGTCGGTTTGCAGGCGGCGTTAACCGTAGCATGCGGCTGGGGTTGAGGGTACGCGCCGGCATGCCGGACCGTCCGCGATTTGCCGGGGTAATTCGTGGTAGTTTTGCCGCATGTCGATCGACGTCGTGGACCTGCGCAATTTCTACGGCCAACGCCTGGGCGTGGTGGCCCGCCGCTTCGTCGGGCGCGGTGTCCGCGCATTGTGGAGGGATACCGCCGGCCAGCGCGTGCTTGGCATCGGCTACACCACGCCTTATCTCGGCCTGTTCCGCGAGGACGCCGAACGCTGCCTTGCCTTCATGCCGGCCGGGCAGGGCGTGCTGAAATGGCCGACCACGCGGCCGGCCCTGTCCGCGCTGGTGGATGAGAACGAACTGCCGCTGCCCGACAACGCGGTCGACCGCGTGCTCTTAGTGCATGCGCTGGAGATGACGCACGACCCGGCCGTGCTGTTGCGCGAAGTCTGGCGGGTACTGGCTTCGGGCGGCCGGCTGTTGGCGGTGGTGCCGAACCGGCGCGGATTGTGGGCGCGCATGGACACGACACCGTTCGGTCACGGCCGGCCCTATTCGCGTTCGCAGATCAATCAGCTGCTGCGCGAGACCTGGTTCACGCCGACCGGCTGGAGCGAGGCGCTCTACGTGCCGCCGGTCGCGCGTGGCTGGTTCCTGCGCTCGGCGGTGGCATGGGAGCGCACCGGCTCGACGCTGTCGGCGCCGTTTGCCGGCGTGCACCTGGTCGAAGCAGTGAAGCAGGTCTACCGCGCGATCCCCGCGCGCCGCGTCAAGCGGCGGCTGGTGCCGGCGCTTGAGCCGGCGCTGGCGCCCTCGCCGGGCACGTAGCCGCGTCCAATCATCCGTTCGCCCGCGCGAAAGCGGTGAGCCGGTGCGATGCGCATTGTTGTCATCAAGAAGATTTCTGCATTCCCGCTCAGGCGGAAATGAACAACGTGCGGGAAGCTACTCCGGCTGTTCGCCACCGCCGTCGCCAGGCACCGGCTGCGGCGCCGCGCCTTGCGTGTTGCCGAAATTTTCCGGGCGGTCGCCGCGATAGCCGCCGCCGCGATGCCGCCGCCGCCGGCGGTGGCCGAAACGATCCTGATTGCGGTCGCCTTGCTCGTGGCCGTTTTGCCCGTAGCCCTGATTGGGATTGCCGTCGGCATTGGGTTGCGGCTGGCCACCGGTGATGAAAGCAGGCAAGGCGTTGGGGTCCGCATTGCCCGGCACCGCGGGCTGCGCAGAAGGCTGCGGTTGCTGTTGCGCACGGTTCTGCTGCTGGTCGCGCGGCGGAAACGGCTGCGCGTCGCGCGGCAGATAGGGCTGCGCCTGTTGCGCCTGCGGCGTGTAGCTCGGTTCGTTCTGGCCGACATAGGGCTGGCCGTCGTCGCCTTCGTCGTCGTAGTTGTCGTCTGCGGCGCCCTGCGCACCGCTCTGGCCGGTTTGCGGCTGCGCGTTGTAATAGGGGTTCTGCTGGCGGAACTGTTCCTGCGCGGTGGCGATCAGGCGGAAATAATGTTCGGCGTGCTGATAGTAGTTCTCCGCCGCCACCGGGTCGCCCGAGCTCTGCGAGTCGCGCGCGAGCTGGATATATTTCTCCGCGATATGCGAAGCGGTACCGCGGATTTTGACGTCGGGCCCGTTCGACTCGTAAACCCGCGTCAGCGGATTCTGGCTTTTGCGGTGAGGGTTGTTGTTGTTCCGTCCCCGCATGCGCTTCTGACCGTTTCTCATGATGTGCCCGTTCGCCGACCTTTCGCTTTGCTTTGCTTTGCTTCGCTTTGCTCGCTAACCCTTGGCGTCGCCCGCCGGTTGCTCACGTGAACCCGCAAGTCCAAACGAAGTTTCTTGCGCGGCCGGACCTGCATCGGATGCCCGCGCGGAGTTTCGAACGTCTGCGATCTTTATCGCGATTGCTACAGCAACCCCATAGCCGCGATATTGTCGCGGCGTTGCCAACCTCTCGTTACGCGCATCGGCAAATTGCTAAAATCTGATGCGCCCAACCGGTGAAGCGTTCGAACCCGTACCTGGCGATTTCGTCTGCCGTTCGCTTAGAACCGGCGCTTCGTTATCGTCCAATCATCATCGGTATTGCGCCGCCGCCGCACAGAGCCGCTGCTCAGGGGTTGTTGGCGATGCAAGCCTCACGGGGTCGATTCCGTTGGGGCGGAAGCTAGTCGTTTCCGCGCCACATTCCAAGCGATTTTTTCAACCTGCAACGGTGCTCTGCGCTTTTCGCCCAATCGAAATACGACTAGTTTATGGCACATGGGTCGCGCCAAACGCGCGCGGAATTCCGGCCAGATCCTCCCGCGCGGCGCCGACCTGCAACCCCGCTTCGGTAAACAGCGCGCGAACGGCGGCTTCCTGGCCGGCGCCCAATTCCACGATCAGACTACCGCCCGGCGCCAGCAACCGGCGGGCCTCGGCGGCAATAGCTCGGTAACCATCCAGACCATCGGCGCCGCCGTCGAGCGCCAAGGCCGGGTCGTAATCGCGCACCTCCGGCGCGAGCGATGCGATATCGCCGCGCGCCACATAAGGCGGGTTCGACACGATCAGATCGAACGGACCGGCCACGCTCGCCGCGATATCGCAGGCGACGAATGTGCAGCGGTGGTCAACATCGATGCGTTCGGCGTTCGCGCGAGCGACCTGCAAGGCGGCGCCGCTGATATCGGTGCCGACGCCGGTGGCGTTGAGCAATTCTCCGATAAGCGCCAGCAGCAGCGCGCCCGAGCCGGTGCCGATGTCGAGAAGGCGCAACTCCGCCATTTGCAAGCCCGCGCGCTTGACGATATCGAGCGCGGCTTCGACCACGGTTTCAGTTTCCGGCCGCGGCACCAACACGGCCGGACTGATCTGTAGAGCGAGACTCCAGAATTCCTTGACGCCGAAAATGCGCGCCACCGGTTCTCGTTTGAGCCGGCGCGCGGCAAGCGCGTCGATCGCCTGGCACTCGTCTTGCGTCAGCGCGCGCTCGCTGTCGGCGATCAGCGTGGCGCGTTCGATGCCGAGCGCATGCGCGACAAGCAGGCGTGCATCGGTTGCCGCCGAGTCGATGCCGGCCTGGCGGAATTTCTCCGTCAGCTCGCGCCCGATCGCGGCAATACTGCGCGTTGCGGCGAGCATCACGTCGCGCCCTCGGCCGCCAGCAGCTCGGCCTGGTGCTCGGTGATGAGCGCGTCGACGATTTCGTGCAGCGCCTCGCCCTCTATCACCTGCGGCAGTTTGTAGAGCGTCAGGTTGATGCGGTGATCGGTGACGCGGCCTTGCGGAAAATTATAAGTGCGGATGCGTTCAGATCGGTCGCCGGAGCCGATCTGCCCGCGCCGCTCGGCGGCACGCTCGGCGTCGAGCTTGCTGCGCTGCTGATCGTAGAGTTTTGCCCGCAGCATCGTCATCGCCTTGGCCTTGTTCTTGTGCTGGGAACGCTCCTCCTGCACGAACACCACGATGCCGCTCGGCAGATGAGTGATGCGGATGGCGGATTCGGTCTTGTTGACGTGCTGGCCGCCGGCGCCTTGCGCGCGCATGGTGTCGATCTTGAGGTCCTTCTCGTCGATGTCGACGTCGATCTCCTCCACTTCGGGCAGCACCGCGACGGTGGCGGCCGAAGTGTGGATGCGGCCGGAGGCCTCGGTGTCGGGCACGCGCTGCACGCGGTGTACCCCGGATTCGAATTTCAGCTTGGCGAACACGCCGCGGCCGCGCACCTCCGCAAAGATTTCCTTGAAGCCGCCCTTGCTGCCTTCGCTTATCGACAGGATTTCCGTTTTCCAGCCCTGGCTCGCGGCGTAGCGCTCGTACATGCGGAACAGGTCGCCGGCGAACAGTGCGGCCTCGTCGCCGCCGGTGCCGGCGCGGATTTCGAGGATGGCGTTGTGGTCGTCCATCGCGTCTTTCGGGATCAGCGCGAGCTGGATCTGCTTTTCGAGCCGGTCGCGGCGCGCCTGCAGTGCCGGCTTTTCCGCTTCGGCCAGCTTGCGCATCTCGGCATCGGTTGCCGGGTCGGCGGCGAGCGCGTCGAGATCGGCGATTTCGGCCGTGACCGCGCGATAGGCCTTGATCGCCTCGATCACGGGGCCGAGCTCGGCGAATTCGCGTGACAGCTTGACGTAGTCGTCGCGGCCCAAATTGGTCGCCAGCTCGCTTTCCACCATTTCGTGGCGGGCGAGCAGGGCGTCGAGTTTCTGTTGCGGCAGCGCGATCAAAGCTGCAAGCCCTCGGTCGCCGCGAAGCCCTCGAGCTTGTGGCGGATCGACACGCTGCCGACCGGCTGCTGCAAGAGCGGCAGGATGGCGCTCTCGCCCTTGCGGCAATCGAGTTCGACGAGCAGCGCCTTGACCGGGCCGACCGCCGACGGCGACAAAGACAGCGAACGGTAGCCGAGAATTGCAAGCGCCAGCGCGCCGATCGGCTGCGAAGCGAGCTCGCCGCACAGCGCCACCGGCTTGCCGTGCTTGCGGCCGATGTCGGCGATGTCTTTGAGCGCGCGCAGCACCGGCGCCGACAGCGGATCGAAGCGGTGCGATACCCGTGCATTGCCGCGGTCGGCGGCATACATGAACTGCATCAGGTCGTTGGAGCCGACCGACAGGAAGTCGACGCGGTTCATCAGTTCCTCGAGCTGGAACAACAGCGACGGCACTTCCAGCATGGTGCCGATCTGCACGCGCTCGGGCAGCGCGTGGCCGTGCCGGCGCAGATGCGTCAGCTCGACCTCGACCAGCGCTTTGGCCTTGTCGAACTCCTCCACCATGGCGATCATCGGGAACATGATGCGCAATTCGCGCCCGCCGGCGGCGCGCAACAACGCGCGCACTTGAGAGCGCAAAAGTCCGGGCCGGTCGAGGCCGAGCCGGATGGCGCGCCAGCCCAGCGCCGGATTCTCCTCCTCGATATTGCGCATATAGGGCAGCACCTTGTCGCCGCCGATGTCGAGGGTGCGGAAGGTCACCGGGCGTTTTCCGGCGGCGTCAAGCACGGTGCGGTAGAGCCCAAGCTGGTCGTTGGTGCGCGGCAAGGCGTCGGCGACCATGAACTGCAATTCGGTGCGGAACAGCCCGATACCGGCGGCGCCGGTCTCGTCGAGATGCGGCAGGTCGATGGTGAGGCCGGCATTGATCATCAATGCCATCTTGTGGCCGTCCCTGGTGACGCAAGCGCGGTCGCGCAGCGCGCGATATTGCGCCTGCCTGCGCGCGCGCAGTTTGACCCGCTCAACATAGGCGGTTTCGATGTCAGCGGGCGGGCGCATGTGCACGTCGCCGGTGGTGCCGTCGACGATGACGGCGTCGCCCGGCTCAACCAGGCCGGTCGCATTGGCGATTTCGCCGACCGCCGGGATTCCGAGCGCACGCGCCACGATCGAGACATGCGAGGTCGGCCCGCCTTCCTCCAGCACCAGGCCACGAAGCCTTTTTCGGTCGTAGTCGAGCAGCGCCGCCGGTCCCATCGAACGCGCGACCAGAATGGCGTTCTCCGGCAATTGCTCGCGCGAGGGCGCGTGATCCTGCCCCACCAACACGCGCATCAGCCGATTGGCGAGATCGTCGAGATCGTGCAGGCGGTCGCGCAAATAGGGATCGGAGGCGCGCAACATGCGCGCGCGGGTATCCGACTGCACGCGCTCAACGCCGGCTTCGGCGGTAAGGCCGGTCGCCACCGCTTCGCGCATTTTGTGCAGCCAGCCCTGGTCGTAACCGAACATGCGGTAGGCTTCGAGCACCTCACGATGCTCGCCGCCTTCCGCCACCTCGCCGTGATCGAGCAGGCGGTCGAGATCGGCGCGGAAGTTGGCGATGGCGGTGTCCAGCCGCTTGAGTTCCTTCGGCACGTCGTCGGCGATCACGTTGGTGACGACCACACGCGGCTCGTGCAGCACCACATGGCCGAGCGCGATGCCGTCGGACAGCGCGGTGCCGGTATGCTTGATGGCGTGGCGGGCAACCGGCTCGGCGCCGGGGCGGGCGAGCGCGGAAAGCTCGCCGGAGGCAATCATCTCGGCGAGCACCATCGCCGTGGTCTGCAGCGCCTCTTCTTCTTCTTCCGTGTAGGTGCGCCGGGCGCGGTTCTGCACCACCAGCACGCCGAGCGTATTGCCGGCGCGCAGGATCGGCACGCCGAGGAACGAGTGGTAGATTTCTTCGCCGGTTTCCGGCCGGAACGAGAAGGCCGGGTGCGCCTGCGCATCCGACAGGTTCATCGGATTGGCTTCGCTCGCCACCAGGCCGACCAGCCCCTCGTCGGCCTTCAGCACGGTCTGGTGCACCGCTTCGTGCTTCAAGCCTTCGGTGGCGTATAGTTCGAGCGTTCCGTCTACGCGCAGCACGTAGACAGAGCACACCTCCGCCACCATGTTGGCGGCGATCAGCACCACTACTTTGTCGAGGCGGTCCTGCGCGCTGACCGGCTCCGCCATCACCTCGCGAAGCCGGCGTAACAGCACGCGCGGGCCGCCGAGCGCGCCACGCATTATTGAGGTCCTTCAGCCGCGGCTCGGGCCGCGAGCCCCGTTTACGGTGCAATCGTGTACGAATAGCGACCGCGGGCCCCGGAACCCGCGGCAACTTTGCTCAGGCTATAGCCAATGGCCCATGCAAGGGGCAAGCCAAACCGGCATTTCGCCAGGGGCGCCGCACCGCACTGCGGCAATTAGTGGGACGTGCTATCTTCGCCGTCATGGCCCCTATGAGCATCGATAACGGCGCGTTTGCTATGAACCAGGATATTCGATTTTGCCGTACCCCCGACGGGGTCCGGCTCGCTTACGCCACCAGCGGCGAGGGTCCGCCGCTCGTCATGTCGGCGACGTGGCTCACGCATCTTGAGCTTCAGTGGCGGAGCCTCGCTTGGCGCCCCTGGCTCGACGCGTTTTCGCCTGGCCACACGCTCTTGCGCTACGATTCGCGCGGCTGCGGTTTGTCCGATCGCAATGTCGGCGACCTGTCATTCGAGTCCTGGGTGCGCGATTTCGAATGCGTGATCGATGCCGCCGGTGTCCAGCAGTTTGACTTGTTGGCCACCTGCCAAGGTGGGCCGATCGCCATCGAATATGCCGCGCGTCATCCCGACCGGGTGAAACACCTCATCCTTTATGGCGCCTATGCGCGCGGCCGCCTGCGCTGGACCGAACGGCCCGATGAAGTCGAAAAAGGCCGGCTGCTGCTCGACCTGACGCGACTCGGCTGGGGCGAGGATAACCACGCGCTGCTGCAGGTTTGGTCGTCGCACTTCCAGCCCGGCGGCAGCATCGAGCATTTACGCTCCTGGTCCGAGCAGATGCGCGCTGCGACTTCGGCGGAAACGGCCGTCGAATTGGTGCGGATCAGCTGGAGCATGGACGTGAGCGACTCGGCGCGCAAAATCAAATGCCCGGTTCTCATCGTTCATCCCGAGCGCGATGCGGTGGTTCCGATCGAGGAGGGCCGCTTGCTGGCCGCGCTGATTCCCGATTGCCGGTTCGTTCAGCTCGACAGCGACAACCACATGCCGCTGGCCGGGGAGCCGTCGTGGCCGCGGTTGGTGTCGGTGTTGAAAAGATTTCTCGCCGAGCAGCCGGCGGCGGGGCCTCCCATTGCCCCGGTCCATAGCGGGCTCGCACTCGGCGACCTTACGCCGCGTGAAAGGACAGTGCTCGAAGGCATTGCCGAGGGGCTCGACAATAAGGAGATCGCCGCTTCGCTCGGTCTTTCGGAGAAAACGGTGAGGAATCACATCACCCGCGTATTTGACAAGATTTCTGTCGAACACCGCTACGAAGCGATTGTACGGGCGCGTGAAGCGGGGTTAGGCGTGAATGGCCGGCTCGGCAGCGCGCGCTGAGCCGGGACGTCTGTCCCTGACTTTCGTCCAATAAAATCGGCACGGCCGGGACTTTCGCCTCAATACATCGGCTCCTGCAACAGGCACATCTTTGCGCAAGACGTGCCTCCCGCATGTCGCATGAAGCGAAAAGGAGCTGAGCCATGCCAAAGTTTGTCATCGAGCGCGAAATTTCCGGTGCCGGGAAATTGCCGAAGCCGGAATTGCAGGCGATCGCGCAGAAATCCTGCAGCGTCTTGAAGGAAATGGGCCCGCAGATCCAGTGGGTGCAAAGCTACGTCACCGACGACAAGATCTACTGCGTCTACATCGCGCCGGACGAAGCCGCGGTGCGCACGCACGCCCAGAAGGGCGGCTTCCCGGCCAACCGGGTCTCGCGCGTGCGGACCATCATCGATCCGACGACGGCGGAAGCCGCCTGACGCATTCGCGGTGCGCAACGCAGCGCGCTCTACGCCTTGTCCAGGCCGTACAGCGTGTGCAGCGTGCGCACCGCGAGATCGGTCTGCGCGGCGCTGATCAGCACCGAGAACTTGATCTCGGAGGTGGTGATGGCGAGGATGTTTATCTTCTTCTCGGCCAGCGCCTTGAAGGCGCCCGCTGCGACGCCGGCATGGCTGCGCATGCCGATGCCGATCACCGACACCTTGGCGACATCGGTCGCCCCGTCAAGCCGCTCGAAACCGATCGCCTTTTTGGCCTTGTCGAGGGTGACACGCGCGCGCTCGTAGTCGGCCGAAGGCACGGTAAAAGTCAGGTCGGTGGTGGCGCCGTCGGACGAGACGTTCTGCACGATCATGTCGACATTGATGTTGGCGTCGGCGAGTGGGCCGAAGATGGCGGCGGCGACCCCGGGCTTGTCCTGTACGCGGCGGATCGAGATCTGCGCCTCGTCCTTGGAAAAGGCGATCCCGGTGACGGTTTGCTGTTCCACGATGTTTCCCTCGTCGCAAATAAGCGTGCCGGCCGGCGGCTTCGCAGGGTCGATGTCTTCCGGCTTATCGAAGCTCGATCGCACCAGGATCGGCACATTGTGCACCATGCCGAGCTCGACCGAGCGCACCTGCATCACCTTGGCGCCGAGCGAGGCAAGCTCGAGCATTTCCTCGTAGGCGATCTTGTCCATCCGGCCGGCCTTCGGCACCACGCGCGGATCGGTGGTGTAGACGCCGTCGACGTCCGTATAGATGTCGCAGCGCATGGCGCCGATGGCGGCGGCAATCGCCACCGCCGAGGTATCCGAGCCGCCGCGGCCGAGCGTGGTGATGCGGCCGGTTTCCTTGTGCATTCCCTGGAAGCCGGCGATCACCGCAACCTGCTGCATGTCCCTGAAGCGGCGGATCAGCTCGGCGCCGTTGACATTGAGAATGCGCGCCGCGCCATGCGCGTTGTCGGTCAGGATCGGCAGTTGCCAGCCCTGCCAGGAGCGCGCATTGACGCCCATGCCTTCCAGCACGATGGCGAGCAGCCCGGCGGTGACTTCCTCGCCGGTCGCCACCACCGCGTCGTATTCGCGCGCGTCGTGCAGCATGGCGGCGTCGCGGCACCAGGCGATGAGCTGGTTGGTGACCCCCGCCATGGCCGAGACCACGACGGCTACGTCATGGCCGGCGTCGACCTCGCGCTTGACGTGGCGCGCCACGTTGCGGATGCGGTCGATATCGGCGACCGAGGTTCCGCCGAATTTCATTACCAAGCGAGCCATGACTTAAGAAAACCTGCCGTTCCCGCACGCGCCGAAAGGCGCTAACAAGCGGCCGGCTGTGCCGGTCGCAAAAGGCGCGTATACATACCGGCGGGGTGCCGAGACTGCAATATAAGGGCTTACCGGCGATGCGATATATCGAGCGAATTCTGCAGCCGGGCGAGAAGGTGCTCTATTATGGCCGGCTGCATTGGATCATCTACCTTCCGGCGGCGATCATATTGCTGCCGATGATCGGCTCGCTGTTTATGTCGGCCAATGCGCGAAGTGGCAGTCCGGCCGAATTGAGCTGGCTGATCGCGGCCGTTGTATTCGCGCTCGCCGCCGCGGTCATGTTGTTTTCTGCTTGGTTTCGGCGTTGGACCACCGAGATCGACGTGACCGACCGGCGCGTCGTGTACAAGCGCGGCTTCATTAAACGTCACACGGTCGAAATGAACATGGACAAGGTCGCCAGCGTTGATGTTGATCAATCGATTTTCGGCCGTCTGCTCAATTTCGGAGACATCACGATCCACGGCACCGGAGATAGTGAAGTCATCGAGCGGCTGCATAACATCGGCGCTCCGCTCGAATTCCGCAATCAAGTGACCGCACGCTGAGCGAATGGCAACGAAGCAACGCAGCTCTTCCATCGACCGGGCGGAAGTCGAACGTTTTTCGCGTCATGCCGCCGACTGGTGGGATGCGCGCGGGCCGATGGCGGCGCTGCATAAGTTCAATCCGGTCCGGCTCGCTTACATCCGCGACAAGGCGGCCGAGCGCTTTTCCCGCGACGCGAAGAAGCTCGATTGTCTCGCCGGCCTGCGCATGCTCGATATCGGCTGCGGCGGCGGCATTCTGTCGGAGCCGCTGGCTCGGCTCGGCGCGCAGATGGTGGGCGCCGATCCGTCGCGCGAGAACGTCGCGGCGGCGAGTGCGCATGCGGGCGATAACGGCGTCAGCGTCGACTACCGCGCGACGACGGCGGAAGAGCTCGCCGCGCAGGACGAGCGATTCGACGTGGTGCTGGCGATGGAAGTGGTCGAGCACGTCACCGACGTCAATGCGTTCGTCGCCACCTGTGCGTCCATGGTCAAGCCGGGCGGGCTGATGTTTGCCGCCACGCTCAACCGCACGCTCAAGAGCTTTGCGCTTGCCATCGTCGGCGCCGAATACGTGCTGCGGTGGCTGCCGCGCGGCACCCATCAATGGGACAATTTCGTCACCCCCAGCGAGCTCGAGCTTGCCTTCAAGCAAGGCGGTTTGCGGGTGGTGGGCGAGCGCGGCGTGATCTACAATTTGCTCGCGGACCGCTGGCAATTGTCGTCGGACATGGACGTGAACTACATGCTGGTGGCGGAACGCCCAAAAACGGAAGGAAACGCCGCATGATCCTCGAACTCGTCGAATTCAACTCGCCGAAGGGATGGAGCCGGCAAAAAGTGGCGGAAGACGCCCGCCATGTCATCCCGCATTGGCAGGCCAACAAGGAATTGCTACGCAAGCATTTCCTGCTCGAGCTCGACGGCAAGACCGGGGCCGGCGTCTATATCTGGCCGACGCAGGACGCCGCGCGCAGGGCGCATGATGAGGCCTGGCGGCAGTCGGTCATCAAGCGCACCGGGGCTGCGCCCACCATTCGCTATTTCGATCTGTTCCTGCTGATCGACAACGAGAAGGGCACGGTCAGCGAATTTCCCGCCGCCGCCGAATTGGCCGCCGCATAGCGGCTCTGTCATCGCCGGGCTTGACCCGGCAATCCACGAGGCTCCAAAGCGAGCACAGACGATCGCAAGCCTCCCGTGATCGGGGAGGCAACATGGATGCGCGGGTCGCGCCCGCGCATGACGAGGCTGGGACATGCTCTGGGCCGTCTTCACCATCATCGCCGCGGCGGCGCAGACCGCGCGCAACGCCATGCAGCGCGAATTGACCGCGAGCCTCGGCACGGTCGGCGCAACGCACGTACGCTTCCTGTTCGGCTTTCCGTTCGCGCTCATATTCCTGGCCGGGGTATTGATCGTAACCGGTGCGCCGCTCCCGCATCCGGGGCTCGGCTACTGGCCGTGGATTTGCGACGGCTTCCTGGCGCAGATCGCCGCCACCGCGCTGATGCTCAAAGCGATGAACGACCGCTCCTTCGTCGTCACCATCGCCTATATCAAGACCGAGCCGGTGCAGGTCGCGTTATTCGGCTTTGTGCTGCTCGGCGACAAGGTGACGCCGCTCCTCGCTTTGGCCATCGTGATCGCCACCGCCGGCGTCATCGTGATGTCGCTCAAGCCGGGCGCCGCGCAGGCAGGCGGCGCGCGGCCGACTTTGCTCGGGCTTGTTTCCGGCGGCATGTTCGGGCTCTCGGCCATCGGCTATCGCGGCGCCATCCTCGATTTGCACCTGGCCAATTACGTGGTGGCGGCAACTTTCACGCTCGCCGTCGGGCTGATCCTGCAATCGGCGCTGCTTTCGGCCTATCTGGGCCTGCGCGATCCGGCCGTGCTGAAGGCGATCTTCCGCGCCTGGCGGCCGTCGGTCATTGCCGGCTTCATGGGCGCGCTCGCATCGCAATTCTGGTTCCTCGCCTTCGCCATCGCCACCGCGGCGAGCGTGCGTACGCTGGCCCTGGTCGAGGTGTTGTTCGCGCAGGCGATCTCGAAATTCGTGTTCAAGCAGCCGACCACGGCGCGCGAAGTCGTCGGCATTGTGCTGCTGGTGGCGGGCGTCGGGCTGCTGGTATGGGCACACTGAATCGTGCCTCGGACGCGGTGCAGCGCCGCAGATCCGGGGCCATTTCGAATGCCGAGTTTGTAACGATTTCGGGTCTGCAGCGCACCACTTCGTGCTGCGCTGCGCCCGGGACACGCCCACCTTCGGCGGGCTAGTTTCTTTCTTGCGGCAAAATCGGCAGCGGGTGGAATTCGATGCCTTCGTCGGCGAGGCGCTTGGCCTCCTCGGGCGAGGCCTCGCCGTAGATCGAGCGGTGCGCGGCCTCGCCATAGTGCATCTTGCGCGCTTCCTCGGGGAAGCTTGCGCCGACATGGTCGGCATTCTTGGTAAGCTGCTCGCGCAGGTCCTTGAGCTTGGCGCGCACTTCCTTTTCCTGCGGCGACAGCATGGCGACCGGCGTTTTTTCCGGTTCAGGCGCGGCGGCCGCCGCCGGCTTGGCCGGCGCCGGGCGCTTTTTCGCGCCGGCTATGCGCGGCGCCATGATCGCTTTCTCGACCTTGGCCGAATTGCAATGCGGGCAAGCGACCAGCCCACGCTTGGCCTGCTTGTCGTAAGCCGCCGAATCCGCAAACCAGCTTTCGAAGGCGTGGCCATTGTCGCAGACGAGCGCGTAGCGGATCACTCGGCCCCCCTGACCATATGCAGGTGGGTCGGCTCGGCCATCGGCTCGACGATCTCGAAGCGGCGGCCGTGCTGTAACGAAGGAATCCGCGCGCGCGCTTTCGCCACCTGCTCCGGATCGATCTCGGCCATCGCCACTCCCGGCTCGGTTCCGCCCTCCGCCAGAATGCGGCCCCAGGGGTCAACGATCAGTGAATGGCCGAAGGTTTCGCGGCCGTTTTCGTGCTTGCCGCCCTGCGCGGCGGCGAACACGTAGCAGCCGTTCTCGATGGCGCGCGCGCGGATCAGCACGTGCCAATGCGCCTCGCCGGTCTGCCGGGTGAAAGCGGAGGGGATCGTCAACATGGTGGCGCCGGCTTCCGCCAGCGCGCGGTAGAGCGCCGGGAAGCGCAGATCGTAGCAGACGGTCAGGCCGACCCGGCCCCACGGCAGATCGCTTAACACCGCCTGCTCGCCCGGCCGATAGGTGTTCGACTCACGGTAGCTTTCGCCGCCCTCGAGATCGACGTCGAACATATGGACCTTGTCGTAGCGCGCCGTGATGTCGCCCTTGGGGCCGATCAGGAACGAGCGGTTGACGGCTTTGTTCGACGAAAGCTTGATCGCCAGCGATCCGACATGAACATAGATCCCGAGCTTGCGCGCGAGCTCGCGGAAAGTGGCGAGCGAGGTATCGGCCTCTTCCTCCACAATGGTGGCGAACAGCCGGTCGCGCTTGGCCTCCATGATGTTGGTCATTTCGGGCGTGAGCACATAATCGGCGCCGGCCGACTTCGCCTCGCCGATCATGCGCACGGCGGCCTCCACATTGGCGGCGGGCGCCAATCCGGAGCGCATCTGGATCATCGCGGCCTTGAAGGCGGAGGCGGTCATGACCTGCCTCGTGTCCCGGACGCGGCGCAGCACGCAGCGAAGCGAAGCGGTGCGCCGCAGAGCCGGGACCTTTCGATACTCTGAATTCGGAACGGTCCCGGGTCTGCGGCGCAATACTTCGCATTGCGCTGCGCCCGGGACAGGAGCTTGGAATTCACGTTGGTCATGCCGAGGCCTCGTCGGCCTTGAGCAGCGCATCGAGCTTGCCGGCGCGCTCCAGCGCGTGCAGCTCGTCGCTGCCGCCGACATGCACGCCGCCGATGAAAATCTGCGGCACGGTCATTCCGCCTTTCGCGCGCTCGATCATTTCGCTACGACGCCCCCAGTCGCGGCCGAGGTCGATTTCCGTAAAGGCCGCGCCCTTGCGTTTCAGCAGGGCTTTGGCCGCATGGCAATAGCCGCAATAGCGGGTGGTATAAATTTCGATAAGCGGCATGTCGGTTTGTGGGCGTTCTGCGGCGATCCGGCCGCGGTTATATGGGACTGCGCATGGCGGCGACAACCCGGGCGAATACCAGCACGTCGACATGGGCGGCCCCGGCGCGCAGCAAAGCGCGGGCGCAGGTGTCGACCGTTGCGCCGGAGGTGAGCACGTCGTCGATCAGCACCAGCCGGCGGCCGGCGATCTCGGCTTTTGCCCGAGGCGGCACGCGGAACGCGCCCTGCACATTGTCGGCCCGCTGCGTCTTCGACAGCCCGACCTGCTGCGGCGTCGCCCGTACGCGGCTGAGCGCGCCATGCAGGACCGGCACGCCGCATATGTGCGAAATGGCGCCCGTCAGCGTCGCCGACTGGTTGAAACGCCGCGCCCACAGGCGCCGCCAATGCAGCGGCACCGGCAACAGCGCGTCGGCCTCTTTAAGCAATTCGCGGCCGGCGCGCGCCATCCATTGCCCCATCATGGGCGCGAGATCGAGCCGGTCACCGTATTTGAACGACAGAACCAGCGCGCGCGCCACCTCGTCATAGCGCACCGCCGCGCGCGCCCGGTCATAGGCCGGCGGATCGGCGATCGCCTCCATCGACAGCAGGCCGGGGCCCGGATCGTAGGTGAACGGAATGCCGAGCCGCGCGCAATACGGCGGCTCGATCAGCGAAAGCTTCGACCAGCAATCGGCGCATAAGCCGACCCCGTCGCCGAGCGGGGCACGGCAGGCGGGGCAAAGCGGCGGCAGTGCCACATCGAGGGTCAGCCGTCCGGCCCGCCGCAGCGCGGCAACGGCGCGTCCGATCGGCGCGCGCCACTGGCTGACCGTCGCTGTCATCGGCATGACATGAGTTTAACGCTGCGGCACAGCGTTCTCAACGGCTCCGCGGCATCGCGTCCCGCTATGCAGAAGGGCTTTCTTTTGAGATGATTGGACATCCAACAAATATTAAAAAACGAATGGATGAGGGAGGACGACATCATGCGCAAGGACAAGGCTACGACCACCATCACTGCCAGCCGCCGGCGGATCCTGAAGACCGCTGGCGCCGCCACTTTCCTAGCCATGACACCGGCCGTATTGCGGGCGCAGAACCGCGCCATCCGAATTGGACTGGTGACGCCGACGACCGGCCCGCTGGCGATCTTCGCCGAGCCCGACGCCTTCGTGCTGCGTGCCTTCCGGAAGGCGGTCGGCGGCGGCATCAAGATCGGCATCAAGACCCATCCGGTCGAGGTCTACGTCAAGGACAGCCAATCCAATTCCAATCGCGCCGCCGAGGTGGCGAACGAGTTGATCAACGCCAATAAGATCGACCTCATGGTGGTCGCGCACACGCCAGACACGGTCAACCCGGTGGCGGACGCCTGCGAGATTAACGAAGTGCCCTGCGTGTCGACCGACGCGCCGTGGCAGCCCTATTTCTTCGGCCGCAAAGGCGATCCGAAGAAGGGCTTTAAGTGGACCTATCATTTCTTCTGGGGCGCCGAGGCGCTGATCTCGACCTTCATCAATCTCTACGACGAATTGCAGACCAATCACCTGGTTGGCGCGTTGTGGCCGAACGATTCAGACGGCAACGCCTTCAGCGACGCCGGCCATGGCATGCCGCCGGTCTTGGAGAAGCGCGGCTACAAGGTGGTCAATACCGGCAGCTTCGATCCGTTCGCGGAAAACTTCACCTCGCAGATTTCCGCCTTCAAGGCGGCCGGCTGCGAGATCGTCACGTCGGTGCTGCCGCCGCCGACCTTTACCAGCTTCTGGACGCAAGCCGCGCAACAGGGTTTCAAGCCGAAGATCGTCACGCCCGGCAAGTCGGCGGAATTTCCGGCCGTGGTGCGTGCGCTCGGGCCGCTCGGCAAGAACATCGCGATTGAGGTTTGGTGGTCGCCCTACCATCCTTTCGCCTCGCACCTGACCGGGCAGTCCTCGGCCGCGCTCGCCGCCGCCTACACAAAGGCAACCAACAAGACCTGGACCATGCCGCTCGGCTTCAAGCATGCGCTGTTCGAGGTCGCCGCCGACGTGCTCAAGCGTTCCAAGGCGCTGGAGCCTAATGCGATCCGCGAGGCGATCGTGGCGACGCAATACGAGTCGATCGTCGGCCCGGTGCAGTGGAAGAAGGGACCGGTGCCCAATGTCTGCACCACACCATTGGTCGGCGGCCAATGGCAGCCCGCTGCCGGCGGCGAACTCGAGCTCAAGATCGTCAACAACAAGGACGCGCCGCAGATCAAGACCAACGGCACGCTGGTGCCGCTCTGATTGGGGTCCTTCAACACCCTCTCCCGCTCGCCGGGGAGGATTGGGAAGGGGGCTGCTGACCGGCGCTCGATCTGTGTTAATCCCCCTCTCTGTCTCTCCCCCGCAAGCGCGGGAGAGGACGACGACGGTGAAGGGAATGCCCAGTCCCGCGATCTTCGACCGCTCTTTGCTGCGCGCACGCCAGCGGCGCGCGCGGGCGCTGGGGCCTGAGACTTTCCTCATCGACCGCGTCGCCGCTGAGCTGGGCGAACGGCTTGCCGTGGTGCTGCGCCGGTTCGAGCGTGTCGTCGATCTCGGCACGCCAACCGACGCGGTGCGCCGGGTGCTGGCGCAAAGCGGCAAGGTCGGCACCGTCATCGCCGCGTCGCCGGCTGCCTGGCCGCGCGACGGTTCCATCGGCGTCGCCGCCGACGAGGAGGCGCTGCCGTTCGCCGACGGCTCGCTCGACCTGGTGGTCTCGGCGCTGGCGCTGCAATTTGTCAACGATCTGCCCGGCACGCTGATCCAGATACGCCGCGCGCTCAAGCCGGACGGATTGCTGCTGGCGGCCATGATCGGCGGCGACAGCCTCGCCGAATTGCGCGAAGCCTTCGCGCTGGCCGAAAGCGAGGTCGACGGCGGCGTCTCGCCGCGCGTCGCGCCCTTCGTCGACTTGCGCGAATTGGGCGCGCTGTTGCAACGCGCCGGTTTCGCGCTGCCGGTGGTCGACAGCGACCGGCTGACGGTGCGCTACGACTCCGTCTTTGCGCTGATGCGCGATCTGCGCCGCATGGGCGCGACCAATGTGCTGCGCGAGCGCCGCCGGACGCCACTCAAACGCGCGACTCTGCAACGGCTGGCCGAGATCTACGCCGATCGCTTCGCCGACCCTGACGGCCGGCTGCGCGCGAGTTTCGAGATCGCCTGGCTGTCGGGCTGGGTTCCGCATGAAAGCCAGCAGCAACCGCTCAAGCCCGGCTCCGCCGCGCGGCGACTGGCTGACGCACTCGGCACCAAGGAAATCCCGACTGGAGAAAAGCCGGGCTCCTGACGCGGATGCTCATCAGTCTTGCAAAATGGCCTGCTCGCGTTCGTCGGGTCTCTTCGCGTACCATTCAAATCAACTCGGCCAGCAGTGTTTTCGCCGCCTGTAAGTCCGGCCGCTCGAACCCCTCGGTGAAAGCGGCGTAGATCGGCGCCAGCGTGTCGCGCGCTTCCGCCCGGTGCGCGCTTTCGGCTAACAGCCGCGCGAGGCTGGTGGCGGCGCGCAATTCAAGCGGGCGGCACGATTGCTCGCGCGATAAAGCCAAGGCTTCGCGGAAGGCGCTTTCAGCCATCCCCTCGTCGGGCCGCGCTTGTGCCCGCAGGGCTTCGCCGCGCAAGCGGAACAGCTCGGGCGCGCAGAACCGGTTGGCCTTGGCCTCCATCTCGTCGATCGAGCGCTCTATCCTGGCCAAGGCTCGCTCGACATAGCCCGCGCGTAGCTCCTGTTCGACGATCATAACGGAGTACATCGGCCCGAAGGCGGCGCCGCCAGGCATGACCGAGTCGTTCATCGACCCGATGCCCTTATCGAATTCGCCGCCATGCGCAGCCAGCCAGCCTCGCAGGTATCGCGCATCCGCCAGTTGCCAAGGAAATTTATTGCGCTCGGCGAGCGGATAAAGCTCTTCCGTCATAGCCCGGCAGGCATCCACGTCCTTCATCAGCGCCATGTAGATGGCGCCGCGCTGCAGCGCATGCGCCACCGAAAACACGTGGCCGAGCACGCGCGCATCCTCGATCGATTGCAAGGCTGTGCTCTTCGCTTGATCAAACAATCCTTGGCCCCAGAGAGCTACGGAGTAAAAGGATCGCGCGCACATGCGCGCGTCGTGCCCGCCGAAATAATAGGCGTGATCACGGTGACGTTCGGGGTTGTAGAGGCGGAGGACCTCTCGCGCCGCCTCGCTCATGCCGACGAAATCCGGCAAGCGCAGAAGCATCGGCACCTTGGCATGATAGGCCTCGAGCAGCAGGTCGGTGTTGTCGAGCTCGCGCGCGATCGTGAGGAGTTGATCGGCGAGCGTGGACGCCTCACCGATGCGACCACTGGTGGTCGCGTTGAACCACATGCCCCAGGTAGCGAGAAAACGTTCGCGTCCGCGATCGGGCACCGCCGCGCTGAGCGCCAGCGCCCGCTGGTAATGTTCCCTCGCTTCCTTCGCCGAAGGTCCGATCGCGATCAATTGCACCAGGCCGAAGCCAAGGCGGATGTCGAGCTCAATGCCGTCGCGCTCGGGCGTTTCCGGCATCGACGCGAGGAGACGCAAAGCAGCGGAGTAATGCGCGATCGATTCCTTCATGGCGTAGCGGCGCAGGTCGCGCTCGCCGGCTTGCCGCCAGTAGCCGATGGCTTGTTCGGCGCGGCCGGCGTTTTCAAACTGCTGGGCCAGCACCTCAGGCGCTGTGTCGGGAAAGCGATTCTCCACCACCTGCGCGATTGCGCCGTGCAACTGCTGGCGGCGGGCGCGCAGCAAGGCGGAGTAGGCGGCGTCCTGCACCAGCGCATGCTTAAAGAAATAGCTGGCGTTGGGCGGCGTGCCGCGCGGAAGCACGAGTTCGGCTTCGGTGAGTCGCGCCAGTGCGTCTTGCAGAACCTTATCGGGAAGCCCGGCGACCGCCGCCAGCAATTCATAGGAGAATTCGCGGCCGATGGCGGCGCCGATCTGCAATACCTCACGCGCCGAACCGAGTCGGTCGACGCGCGACATCAGCGAGGCTTGCAGCGTCGTCGGAATGGCGAGCGTCTGCGCCGGCTGATCAACCTCGCTGCTTTCCAGCACCGCCTTGGTCAGCTCCTCGACGAACAGCGGCACGCCGTCGGTGCGCTCGACGATCTGTTCGAGCAGCGCGGCAGGCAGCGCCTTGCCGCCCGTAATGTGCTCGACCATCGCCACGCGCTCACGCCGGCCAAGCCGGTTGAGCGTCATGGTGGTGACGTGCGGCTGCCCGGCCCAGGGAGGCTGGAAGTCCGGACGGAACGTGATGACCAGAAGGACGGGCAGCGCTTGCAGCCGCTCGACGGTCAACGTCAGCAGCTCGATCGAGGTGGGATCGCTCCAGTGCACGTCTTCGAATACCATCAGGATCGGACCGCGGTTCGCGAGCTGCGTGAGCTGGTCCAACAGCGCCAAAAGAACCAGCGCGCGCTTGCGCTGCGGATCGGCCGCGGTTTCGGCGGCCGTGCCGAGACCGAGCAGATCTACGATGGCAACGGCGCCGCCTTGCCCGAGAAGCTTTTCGAGTTTGCCGCACCTGGCCGCCGGCGTGTCCTCGCGATCGAAGCCGGCGGCATGCGAGAGCTGCGCCACGATCGGCTGCAGCACGCTGCCCTGCTGATGCGGCATGCAGAAGTATCGCATGCAGACCGCGCCGTCGGCGTCCACGCGGTCAACCAGCGACGCGATCAGCCGCGACTTGCCGATGCCGGGCTCGCCCGACAGCAGCACGACCCGGCCCTCACCGCTTTTGGCTTGCGCCCAGCGGCGCGACAGCAGATCGAGCTCTTCCTCGCGCCCTACCAGCGGCACCTGGTTGGCCGCGCGAAGCGTCTCGAAGCGGCTTTGCATGCTCTGCTCGCGCAGCACGCGCCAGGCAGCAACCGGACCGTCGAAGCCCTTGAGCGCGCCGGGATCGATGGCTTCGTATTCGAACAGATCGCCGGTCAGCCGCCGCGTGCTGGCGGCGATCAACACGGTGTTGGGAACGGCGGCGGATTGAAGGCGCGCGGCCAGATTGGGCGTCTCGCCGACGACGTTGCGCTCTTGCGCCTCGCCGCTGCCGACCAGTTCGCCGACAACGACGAGACCGGTGGCGATGCCGATGCGCACCTGGTGGCGCGCGGTGCCCACCTCAAGCTTGCCGATCGCCTCGATCAGCGCGAGACCGGCGCGCACGGCATTGGCAGCATCGGCCTCGTGCGCTTCCGGATAGCCGAAATAGACGAGGACACCGTCGCCCATGTATTTGGCGACGAAGCCGTGGAAGCGAGCCATGACGTCGGCGGCGCACTTGTGATAGGCGGCGATCACCTCGCGCAGATCTTCCGGATCGAGCTTGGTCGACAACGCGGTCGAGCCGACCAGATCGCAGAACATGACGGTGAGCTGGCGACGCTCGGCGGCAGAGCCCGCGCGCGGTGCGGCGGGTGCCGCGGGGCCGGATGCGGGTGCTGCGGGTACGGCGACGCCTTGCTTGGCGCCGCATTGCGCGCAAAAGTGGGAGCCGGCCGCATTGACGTGGCCGCAGGCCGTACAGGCGATGCTCTGCGGCGCGCCACATCGCGGACAAAATCGGCTGGCGTCGGGGATTTGCGCTTGGCAGCCCGGACAGACTATGGAAGTCATAGGTATGTCATAACATTCGGTCATGGCGCTGAGTAGATCGCCGGCTCGGCGAATTTGGCGCCCGGCCCGGGTCTATGTCAGCTTTGAGTCATTCGCGTCACAGCGATCCCGACCCACCATGCACCTTTGTCGGCTATGCACCCAACAGCGACCTCCGACGGCTGAGTTCGTTTGTCTTCGAAGTGCCAAATGCAGCCGTCACCGGCGGCTATGTTTAGCACTATTTGTTCGTCGTTCGCGCTTCGTTGGCGAGATACTGGTGAATGAAGGCGATCGCCATGCTGCCTTCTCCGACTGCCGACGCCACCCGCTTCACCGGGCTCAATCGCACATCGCCGCAGGCAAACACTCCTGGCACGCTCGTTTCAAGCAGATAGGGATCGCGGGCCGCCGACCACCGCTTCGCTTTAACGACTTCGTCGCCTGTGAGCACGTATCCGCGCTTGTCGCGCGCGATATCGAGCGGCAACCATGCGGTTTCCGCGTCGGCGCCGATGAAGATAAACAGCCCGCCGCACTCGTGCCGGCTTACGGTATTGCTGGCATTGTTTTGAATATCGATTGCCGTCAAATACTTGTCGCCGTAGGCCGCTT
>JBOHII010000142.1:0-10327 GCA_050725955.1 Pseudolabrys sp.
GCGGCCTGGTCGCTACGCGCGCACAAGCGGCCGAGCGCCATCTGCTGCCGCCGCCTTACGTTATCAAGCCGGTGGCGGAAGGCTCCAGCGTCGGGGTGTTCATCGTGCGCGAAGACTTCAAGCATCCGCCGCAGGAACTCACGCGCCCCGACTGGAGCTACGGCGATCAGGTGCTGGTCGAGCCCTATATCCCCGGCAAGGAATTGACCTGCGCAGTGATGGGCGACAAAGCGCTCGGCGTGATCGAGATCGTCGCCAGCACTAAATTCTACGACTACGAAGCCAAATACGCGCCGGGAGGCTCCAAACATATTTTGCCGGCGCCAATTCCGCCGGCGGTCTACGAAGAAGTCCGCCGCCTTTCGCTCGTCGCGCATCGTGCGCTCGGCTGCCGCGGCGTCAGCCGCGCCGATTTCCGCTTCGACGACGGCCTCGACGGGAGCAAGGGACTGGTGTGCCTGGAGGTCAATACCCAGCCGGGCATGACTGAGGTTTCCCTGGTGCCCGAGCTCGCTGTCCACGCCGGCATGAGTTTCGACGACTTGGTGCGCTGGATGATCGAAGACGCCTCGCTCGAGCGGTAAAGTACGCCGAAAACGCGACGAATTTGCAACGCTGGGGGCAAGTTACGGCTCCCTAAACACAATTTGTAAACCTTTACCAATCATTTACCAAAGCGCCCCAAGACTAGGCGTTGGTCGCGTTTCGCAGCGCTTGGCCGCGCGAGTATGCGTGCGGCCTTGCGCCAGAGCTTGCCGCCCATGTCGGGCCAACGTTTGATGAGCCGGTCGCGATGGATGTTCGAGGACGCCTCGTTCGATCGCTGAAGCTGATACTGAAACGACGTGCACCGGCCGCTCGACGGCCGCACGCGCATGTCTGGCCGGCATCGGACTCTGGACCGCTGTGGTTCACGCATCGCTGGGGCGGTGCGCTGTTTGCCTTAAAAGTGCCGCGCGGTGCCGGCGCCAGCGCAGCCGCCATGCTCATTCTCGCTAGTACCTATTACGGCGTGGTCAAAGGTGGCCATGCGTCCGCGATCCAAGCGCAGATCCAGGACATCTGCGATGCTGCCGCTAATAGTGTTGGCTTCCGCATTTCCGAGGTCGCGCTCGCCGGCGAACATGAAGTCAGCCGCGAGGACATCCTCAGCCTTGCCGGCGTCACCGGCCGTTCCTCGCTGCTGTTTCTCGACGCCGGCCAGATGCGCGCCCGGCTGTTGACCAATCCGTGGATCGCGCAAGCCGCGGTGCTCAAACTTTACCCCGGCCGCCTGCGCATCGAGATCAAAGAACGCAAGGCCTTCGCGTTGTGGCAGAAGGACGGCCGCCTCTTCCTGATTGCGGCCGATGGCACCGTGCTGGAAACATATGTGTCGCCGCGCTTTGCGTCGCTGCCGCTGGTCGTCGGCCAAGGCGCCGAGCATAACGCGCAGGAATTTCTCGATCTGCTCAAGCGCTATCCTGCGATCGCGAAGTCGGTTGCGGCTTCGGTGCTGGTCGCCGACCGGCGCTGGAACCTGCATCTGAAAGACGGGGTCGAAGTGCTGCTGCCCGAGCGGGAGCCCGAGCGCGCGCTGCGCATGCTGGTCGATCTCGACCGCGACAAGACGCTGCTGTCGCGCGACATCGTTGCGGTCGATCTGCGATTGTCGGATCGCGTCACGGTGCGGCAGTCCGACGCTGCCGCTGCCGCGCGCGAAGAGGCGCTCAAAGCGGCCGAGAAGGCTGCCAAGAAGAAGAAAGGGGGCGAGGCATGACCGTGCTGCGGTTCGGCCTCACACCCAAGATGAAGCCGGTTTCGCCGCGGCGTGCGGCCGTGGTCGCCGGTCTCGATATCGGCACCAGCAAGATAGCCTGCCTGATCGCGCGGCTCGAGCCGCAGGCGCCGCAGGACGTACTGCGACGGCGCTCGCACGGCGTGCGCGTGCTGGGCTTCGCCCATACCGCGGCGAGCGGCATGAAGTCCGGCGGCGTGGTCGACCTGGTCGAGGTCGAGGAGATGGTCCGCCAGGCCATCGACATCGCCGAAAGCACGGCCAAGGTGCAGCTCGAATCCGTGGTGGTATCGCTGTCCGGCGGGCGGCTCGGCAGCGAGCGTTTCGTGGCCAATATCGAGCTCGCCGGGGGTGCGGTGACCGACGGCGACATTGCCCGCGTGCTGGCGGCGGCCAGCCGCCATTCGGTGCGCGACGGGCGCGCCTTACTGCATTCGCTGCCGATCGGATACGCGCTCGACGTCGTCACCGGCATCCGCGAGCCGCGCGGCATGCTTGGCCACCGCTTCGGCGTCGACATGCATATGGTCACCGCCGACGTCGCCACGGTGCGCAACCTGATGCTGGTCGTGGAGCGCAGCCATCTGTCGGTCGAAGCCATGGTTACGTCGCCCTATGTGGCCGGGCTGGCGGTTCTCGCCGACGACGAAGCCGATTTGGGCGCCGCCACGATCGATCTGGGGGCGGGAACCACCACCCTGGCAGTATTTTCCGGAGGAAAATTCGTCCACGCCGACGGTTTTGCGCTCGGCGGCCACCACATCACCATGGATATCGCCCGCGGGCTCAACACCCGAGTTGCGGATGCTGAGCGAATCAAAGCGATTTATGGCAGTGTTTTGACCGGTGGATCGGATGAACGCGACATGATCACGGTGCCCCCGGTCGGGGATGACGAGCGCGAGCCGCCGCAATTTGTTTCGCGCGCGGCGCTGGTGGGCATCGTCAAGCCACGGGTCGAGGAAATTCTGGAAATGGTGCGCGATCGGCTCAAGGCGTCGCCGTTCGCAGCCGAACCGCGCGCGCGCGTGGTGCTCACCGGCGGCGCCAGTCAGTTGACCGGGCTCGCCGATCTGGCCGCGCGCATCTTGCGCCGGCCGGTACGCATCGGGCGCCCCCTCGGCCTGGCGGGCCTGCCGGAGGCAGCCAAGGGACCGGCATTCGCCGTGGCGTCGGGCCTGCTGGTCTACCCGCAGGCGGCACATCTTGAACACTTCGAACCGCGGAAAACGCGGCAATTAATGACAGGAACGGGCGGTTACATGGCACGGGTCGGACGATGGCTGCGCGAAAGCTTCTGACCCACAACAACGGAACCACGATGGGCCCGGTGGCGGACCGGTCTCCTTCGACGGCGTGCGGGCGCGATTTCCAGCCTGCTGCCCGTGCATCAAAGAGGCAAACATGACAATCAATCTGAAGATCCCCGACATTCGCGAGATGAAGCCGCGAATTACCGTGTTCGGCGTCGGCGGTGCCGGCGGCAATGCGGTCAACAATATGATCGCGGCGGGCTTGCAAGGCGTCGACTTTGTCGTCGCCAATACCGACGCCCAGGCGCTCACGATGTCGAAAGCCGAGCGCATCATCCAGATGGGTACGCAGGTCACCCAGGGTCTCGGCGCAGGCTCCCAGCCTGAGGTCGGCCGCGCCGCCGCGGAAGAGGTGATCGACGAAATCCGCGATCATCTCACCGGCGCGCATATGGTATTCGTCACCGCCGGCATGGGCGGCGGCACCGGCACCGGCGCCGCACCGGTGATCGCCAAGACCGCGCGCGATCTCGGCATTCTTACCGTCGGGGTGGTCACCAAGCCGTTCCACTTCGAAGGCCAGCGCCGCATGCGCTTCGCGGAAGCCGGGATCGTCGAGCTGCACAAGGTGGTCGACACTCTGTTGATCATTCCGAACCAGAACCTGTTCCGGGTCGCCAATGAGAAGACAACCTTCGCAGACGCCTTCGCCATGGCCGACCAGGTGCTCTATTCGGGCGTTGCCTGCATAACCGACTTGATGGTCAAGGAAGGCCTGATCAATCTCGACTTCGCCGACGTCCGCGCCGTCATGCGCGAGATGGGCAAAGCGATGATGGGCACGGGCGAAGCCTCCGGCGAGAAGCGCGCGCACACCGCCGCGGAAGCCGCGATCGCCAACCCGCTGATCGACGACGCCTCCATGAAGGGCGCCCGCGGCCTGCTGATCTCGATCACCGGCGGCAAGGACCTGACGCTTTACGAGGTCGATGAAGCCGCTACCCGCATCCGTGAAGAAGTCGACCAGGATGCAAATATCATCGTCGGCGCCACCTTCGACGAAAGTCTGGAGGGCATCATCCGCGTCTCGGTGGTGGCCACCGGCATCGACCACGCCAGCATGCAGCGCGACCCGGCGCAGGCCGAAGCCGCGCTTAGGGAGCTCGCCGGCAAAGCGCGAATTCCACGCATCGCCGACCGCATCGAACGCACACCGGCTGCGGCTCCGGTACCGACGCCCGTAGCGGCGTCGGCCGCTGTCGCTGCTGTCGCCGCATCGGTTGAATCCGCCGCGCACGCCGCGGTTGCCGCCGCGCTGATGAGGGCGACCTCGATCGAGGATGTGTCTATCCAGCCGATGCCGATCAAGCCGTCGCTGTTTGAGCCGGCCCCGGGCGAAGCGGCGCAAGCCGAACCGCCAATGCCGAAGACCTTCATCCCGCCGGCGCCGGAGCGCGTGGCGGTGCGGGCGCCGCGCATGCCGCGTATCGATGAACTGCCGCTGCCGGCTCAGAACGAAATCAAGGCGCAGCGCGGGGAACTCGGCGACGACCACCCCGAGAAACGCCGCATGTCGCTGATGGAGCGGCTGGCGTCGGTTGGTCTCGGCCGGCGCAGCGATGAGGTTGAGCCGCCGCGGGCGCCGCGTACCGCGCAGGCGTTGCCGCAATTCGAGCGGCCGCCGCGTCCGACTGCGCGTAAGCCCGAGGGCCGTCCCGACGATCCGGTATCGGAATATGCCCGGCGTTCGGGTCCGCAGGGGCTAGACCCGCACGGTCGTCCCGCGCCTGTGCATAATTCGGCCGAGGAGGACCAACTTGATATCCCGGCCTTCCTGCGACGCCAGGCCAACTGACGACGCGTTGAACTTACGACGGCCCCGTCCCGAAAGCGGGGCGGGGCCGTCGCGTTGCCGGCTGCGCATCATAGATTTGTTTAACTTATTGAATTAAATTGGTTTTGTGGCACTGCCGAATTCGGAAGCGGCCGGTCGGGCGCACTATGCCAGGCCGCCAGGTCGGTCGGATCGGTAAAACCCACCACCGTATTGGGCCGTCGGAAGGCAATTATGGCAAAAAAGCGAGAAACACTCGGTAAGAAGACGTGAGTTGGAGATGGCCTCGAATGTGGCCTAAATTCCCGGTGCGAAAGGGACTTTTCGGTCCTTGGGGGTTTTCTGGATCGTTCGCGGCCGTTGTTTAAAGGCCAAAATGTGGCCCGTGCCAGGGCCTGGGATGGGACGCGCGGCTTGCACGCAAGCCGGCGGAAATAGGTTTGATGAAGGGCGCTAAGCAGACAACGCTGCGCGAACAGGTTGCCGTCTCTGGCATCGGCGTGCATTCCGGCAGCCCCGTCACCCTGACGCTCAATCCCGCCGACGACGATACCGGCATCGTGTTCCAGCGCGTATCCGCCGACGGTACGATCGAGCGCGAAATTCGCGCCGACGTACGCGCGGTCACCGCCACCGAATATGCCACCGTACTGGGCGACACCTCGGGACCGCTTTGCTCGACCGCGGAACACCTGCTGGCGGCGCTGCGCGGGCTGGGCGTCGACAATGTGGTGGTGGAGATCGACGGGCCGGAAGTGCCCATCATGGACGGCAGCGCTGCGCCGTTTGTCGATGCGATCGATCAGGCCGGCCTCACCGCGCGCGCGCTGCCGCGCCGCTATATCGAAGTGATCAAGCCGGTGCAGGTTTCCGCCAAGGATGGCGCGGTCGGAGAATTGCGCCCTTATGCACACGGATTCCGGGTCGAGGCCGAAATCGAATTCGACCATCCACTCATCCGCCGCCAGGCGCTCGCACTCGACGTCGAGCCGGAGGCCTTCCGCCGCGAGATCGCGCGCGCCCGTACCTTCGGCTTCATGAAGGACGTCGCCAAATTGTGGAGCGCCGGTTACGCGCTCGGCGCCTCGTTCGACAATACGCTCGTGGTCACCGAGGATCGCGTGCTCAATCCGGAAGGCTTGCGCTACGCAGACGAATTCGTGCGTCACAAGATTCTCGACGCCATCGGCGATCTGGCGCTCGCCGGCCAACCGCTGCTCGCGGTGTATCGCACCATTCGCGGCGGCCACAAGCTTAACCACGCGGTACTGTCCGCGCTGATGGCGGACCGGACTGCCTGGCGGGTGATCGAGGCTGCCGAGCCCGCGCGCCGCGTGCGTGGCCTTGCGGAGGCCGGCGCCGCGCGGGTGCCGGCAGCGGCTTACCGACCGGAAATGTCCTGAAAACCTTCGTCGCGGGCGCACGATTTTGCCCGAGAACCGGTTCCCTTGCGGCGGGAATCTGCATTCGATTCAGGCTTAATCCGCCGCCTTAATCCCGGCCGAATGTCGGCTTAATCGCTTGGCGAACCCGCGTTTTTTCGTCTACACCAGCGCGGCGGGGGCGGCGGCTGCAGGCTTATCGCGACGCCTTGTCGGGGGATCGGACACGAACGCGTGGGGTTTAGGTTTGTGCCCAAGGATATTGCGCCAGAAAATCGCATGCCGCGGCAAATCGCATCCATGAATGCCGCGCCCGCGCATTTAACGCCCGCGCCGTCGTCCGCCCGTGCCACCTGGCGCCGGCTGGCGAGTGCTGCCGCGATGCTGCTGCTGGCGGCGAGCCTGGGCGCCTGCGGCGGCATGAACATGTTCGCCAAAGCGCAATCGACGCCCGATGAAGCCGCCGATCGGCTCTACAACGAGGGCCTCTTTCTGCTCAACGTCTCGCACAACGCGAAAGAGGCAGCCAAGAAGTTCGAGGAGGTCGACCGCCAGCATCCCTATTCCGAATGGGCGCGCAAGGCGCTTATCATGACCGCCTACTCGTATTACCAAAGCGGCTCCTACGACGAGTGCATCGGCTCGGCGCAGCGTTACATTACCCTGCACCCCGGCAGCTCGGACGCGGCCTATGCCCAGTACCTGATCGGCGCCTCCAATTACGAGGAAATCCCGGACATCACCCGCGACCAAGCCCGCACCGAAAAGGCGCTCACCGCGCTGGCAGAAGTGATCCGCAAATATCCGAACAGCGAATACGCGGTCAGCGCCAAACAAAAAATCGAAGTTGCCCGCGACCAACTCGCCGGCAAGGAGATGGAAATCGGGCGCTACTACCTGCAGAAGAAGGATTACACAGGCGCCATCAACCGCTTCAAAGTCGTGGTCACCAAGTACCAGACCACCCGCCACGTCGAAGAGGCGCTGATGCGGCTGACCGAAGCCTATATGGCGCTCGGCATCGTCGACGAAGCGCAGACCGCCGCCGCCGTGCTTGGCCACAATTTCCCGGACAGTGTCTGGTACAAGCACGCCTACACGCTGCTCAAAGGCGGCGGACGCGAGCCGTCCGAAAACACGGGCTCCTGGATCAGCAAGGCATTCAAGAAGGTCGGGCTGGGGTAACCGGTCCGCCCGCTTGATTACAGCGTGGCCGGCATTCGGGTCCGGCTCCATCGGCCCGAGCACAAGCCTTGTGCCGGCCATCCACGTCTTTAATGATGGCGAATCTGCAAGGCGCCGATGCCCAGGAATGGCCTGGGCGTGGCGGTCTTATTGGATTTGCCCGCTGCATGCTCTCCCGACTTTCAATCCGCGACATCGTCCTGATCGACCGGCTCGACATCGATTTTGCCGAGGGGCTTGCCGTGCTCACCGGCGAGACCGGTGCCGGCAAGTCGATCCTGCTCGATGCTTTTGCGCTGGCCCTGGGCGGCCGTGGCGACCAGGCGCTGGTGCGCCAGGGCGCCGAGCAGGGCCAGGTGACCGCCGTTTTCGAGGTGGCGCGCTCGCACCCGGCGCGCGCCCTGCTCAAGGCGCACGACATACCCGTTGAGGACGAACTCATTCTGCGCCGCGTGCAATTGTCCGACGGGCGCACCCGCGCCTTCATCAACGACCAGCCGGTGAGCGTGCAGGCGATGAAGGAACTGGGCTCGGCGCTGGTCGAGATCCACGGTCAGCATGACGAGCGTGCTCTGGTCGACGCCGCCACCCATCGCCACCTGCTTGACGCGTTTGGCGCCCTGGAGGCCGACGCCGACAGGCTGACGGCGCTGTGGGCGGCAAGGCGGGACGCGCAGGCCGCGGCCGATGCCCATCGGGCCGAGGTCGAGCGCGCCAAACGCGAAGGCGATTGGCTGCGCCACGCGGTCGAAGAACTCAGCAAGCTTTCGCCGCAGGCGGGCGAGGAAACCGCACTGGCCGAACGCCGCACCGGCATGATGCAGGCCGAGAAGGTGGCCGAGGACCTGCGCGACGCTCACAAGGTGATTGCCGGCGCAAATTCAAACGTGCCGGCGCTTGCCGGGGTGATCCGTCGGCTTGAGCGGCGCTCGCCGCAGGCGCCGAGCCTGATCGAGCCGGCGGTCAAGGCGCTCGATAGCGCGCTCACCGCGCTGGAGGAGACCCGTGGCCATCTGGAAGCCGCGTTGCGCACTGCCGATTTCGATCCGGCCGAACTGGAGCGTATCGAGGAGCGGCTGTTCGCGCTGCGCGCGGCGGGCCGAAAATACAACGTGCCGGTGGACGGACTGGCGGCGCTGGCGCAGCGTTATCAGGCTGATATTGCGCTGATCGATGCCGGCGAGGATCGGCTGAAAGCGCTGCTGGCGGCGGTGGCGAAAGCCGAGGCCGACTATAGTGCCGCCGCCAACCTTCTTTCGAAGGCTCGGACAAAAGCTGCAACCGCGCTGGACAAGGCGGTCAACGGCGAACTCAAACCGCTCAAGCTGGAGCGGGCGAAATTCTCGACCGAGATCGTCAGCGATATCGCCAGCGCCGGGCCGAACGGCATCGACCGGGTCGAATTCTGGGTGCAGACCAATCCAGGCACGCGGGCAGGGCCCCTGATGAAGGTCGCGTCCGGCGGCGAACTGGCGCGCTTCCTGCTGGCGTTGAAGGTCGTGCTGGCCGACCGCGGCTCGGCGCCGACGCTGGTTTTCGACGAGGTCGATACCGGGGTCGGCGGGGCGGTGGCCGATGCCATCGGCCTACGGCTCGCCAAGCTCGCTTCCGGCGTGCAGGTGCTGGCGGTGACGCACGCCCCGCAAGTGGCGGCGCGCGCCAACCGGCATTATCTCATCAGCAAGGACGCGCTGGACAAGGGCCGCCGCGTCGCTACCCGCGTTACCGAAGTGGCCGCCGAGAAACGGCGCGAGGAGATCGCCCGCATGCTGGCCGGCGCCGAGATCACCAACGAGGCCCGCGCCGCGGCGGAGCGGCTGATCAAGCAGGCGAGCTAGCCCTCAATCGTCTCGCTCAGGCGTACCTTGTGTCGGCCGCCCAAGCCTTTAGATTTCGGGCATGGCTAAAGCCAAAGTAAAAATCGACAAAACGCCTGCCGATCTGCTGACCGAAAAGCAGGCAAAGGCCGAGCACGCGCGGCTGCAGGTCGAAATCTCCGGGCACGACCGGCGCTATTACCAGCAGGATCGGCCGAGCGTATCGGACGCCGAATATGACGCGCTGCGTGCCCGCTACAACGCTATCGAGGCGCGTTTCCCCGATCTGCGCACGCTGGAATCCCTGTCGCTGAAGGTTGGCGCCGCGCCGACCGGGCGTTTCAAAAAAGTCCGCCACGCAGTGCCGATGCTCTCGCTCGACAACGCCTTGGCCGACGAGGACGTGGTCGATTTCGTCGCCCGCATCCGCCGCTTCCTCAAACTGAGTGACGACGAGAAAGTCGCCTTTTCCGCCGAGCCGAAGATCGACGGGTTGTCGATGTCGCTGCGCTACGAGGATGGCGACCTCGTCACCGCCGCCACCCGCGGCGACGGGGCCGAGGGCGAGGACGTCACCGCCAATATCCGCACGCTGAAGGACGTACCGCAGAAGCTTAAAGGCAAGCACGTGCCGAAAATCTGCGAGGTGCGCGGCGAAGTCTATATGACCAAACAGGCGTTCCTTGAGCTGAACGAGCGCCAGAAAGCGGCGGGCGGCGAGCTCTACGTCAACCCGCGCAACACCGCCGCCGGATCGCTGCGCCAGAAGGACCCGAGCGTCACCGCTTCGCGCCCGCTGGGCTTTTTCGCCTATGCCTGGGGCGAGATGAGCGCGATGCCGGCCGACACCCAGTCCGGCATGATCAAGTGGTTTGCCTCCTGCGGCTTCAAGACCAATCCGCTCACCAAAATCCGCCATTCGGTCGAGCAACTGCTCGACTTTCACCGCGAAATCGAACAGACCCGCGCCGAGCTCGCCTACGACATCGACGGCGTGGTCTACAAGGTCGACCGGCTCGATTGGCAGGAGCGGCTCGGCTTCGTCTCGCGCTCGCCACGCTGGGCAATCGCGCACAAAT
>JBOHII010000143.1:0-15333 GCA_050725955.1 Pseudolabrys sp.
GTACGACCGTCTGCGGCGAGTTCGGCGAGCGCGATCTCGATCGCCTTGACCCGTTCGGGAGGCGCCTCACGGCCGGCGGCGCGATGCGGCTGCAAAGGCTCGATGTGGGTGTCAATTTCCACGGCCAGGCCGAGCTCGGCGGCGATGGCATTTTCCAGTCCGTCGGCCAATGCGTGCGCGTCACGCAGCGAGAGTTTGCCGTCCACTTCCAGGTCGAGCGAGATCGCCAGCCGATCATTGAGGTCGTGCACGGTCACGTGATGCACGGCGAGCGCGCGGTTGCGCGCGATCACCATGACGCGGTCAAGCACGGTTTCGTTGTCGAGGGCCACCGGATCGGTGGTGACGGTCGGCTCAGCGCCCGGCATCTGCTGGCGGATCGCGGCAGCGACCGCGTCCTTGAGCGCGCTCACGCGGTCGAGCGGCATGGTGCGGCTGACCGCAACCGCGAGATCGATAAAAGTCTTTTCGCCGACAGCGCGTGCGCGCACCTGCCCGACTCGCACGACGCCCGGCACTCTAGCGGCGAGCCCCGTGATCTTGGCGGCGGCGCCGGCCGGCGCGGTGTCCGTCAGCGTGTCGATGGTGCGATGACCGAGGCGCCAGCCGGCGATGCAAATCAGGATGGCGACCGCGAGCGCGGCGGTCGAATCCGCCCACCACAGTCCGAATCGCACGCCGCCGAGCCCGACCAGCACGGCGAGCGAGGCCCACAGGTCGGACGAAAAATGCAGCGCGTCGGCTTCCAGTGCCTGGCTCTGCGTCTGTTTGGCCGTACGCGAGAGCGCGCGCGAACGGAAGAAATCGACGGCGACCGATACTCCGATCACGCCGAAGGCCCAGACATTGGCGATCACCTGGTGTTCTTCGTGCTCCACCAGCCGCTTGGCTGCTGCCCAGATCACCACGCCGGAGAGCAGGAACAGCAGCGCGGTTTCCGCCAGCGCCGAGATGCTTTCGATCTTGCCGTGGCCGTAGTGGTGTTCCTCGTCTGCCGGTTTGCCGGACACCCGCACGGCGACATAGGTCATCACCGTGGCGCCGAGGTCGATCAGCGAATGGCCGGCTTCCGACAGGATCGCCAGCGAGCCGGTGGCAATCCCGACCAAGCCCTTGGCGACCGTCAGCGCGGCCGACGCGGCGATCGAGGTGAGAGCGACCTGTTCTTTTGCGTGCTGCATGCGGCGCCTTTGGCGCGTTGGTCTAGCGCAATCGTGGCGCAATTTCGACCGCGATAACCGCTTTTGCTGCTGACGATCTGCTTGCCCCACCACCCAAGCCCGATAATGCCGATTCGGATCATGTCGCGTTATGTGGCCTTTGGCGGCTGGGTCGTCAATTTCCGCTTGTCGAGTTCGGGTGAATCGCCCGTTGAGGTTTGCTTGATGACACCTTGCGCGTGGAGGGCATTGATCAGTTGCGAGAGCTTGCCATGCAATTCGAGAACGCACGGAATCGGAAGCACGAGACGACAGGCCGTCAATGATTGGCCGGTCGGCGGCGCCGGCGGTTTATGCTCGTCCATCCGATTGATGACGAACTCCAATTTGGTGTTGATTCCGTCGAATGTCGCGCGCCGAAGTCCATCGGCGAATATATCGGAAATCTCGGGACGGTCGACATAAGTCATCTTCGGCTGCACCCGAGGTTGGCTTGGCGGTGGAATGGCCATTGTTGTTTCCTATTGTGATGATTGCATCGCGGGGCGCCGTGTCGGTTTGCCTGGCGGCTTGTTGCGGCGGCGGGCGCGAGGTTATTGCATTTGCCTCGCCCGATCTAGCGGCGTCGGCAACGGCTTCAACGTCTGCGATTCAGGTGCCGCGCGGGCGCCATTAATATCATGACTTAATCGGCCGCATAGACTACACATCGTTCATCGGGTCATCTCCCGCTTGGCCTGCGTCATGCGCACTTTCAGCCGACAGCATTGTCTCTGTCCGTCGCCGCGCTTGGGCGTGACGCGATGAAAGCCGTTCGCCTGTTCGAATTTGGCGGGCCGGAGCAGCTCAAATATGCCGACTGTCCGGATCCCGAGGTCGGCCCCGGCGACGTCCTGGTCAAGGTGATCGCCACGTCGGTGTCGCGCTGGGACATCAAATACCGCACCGGAGAAGTTCACCACTTCTACGGCAAGGCCACAGGTCACCACGGCGGCATTCACGGGCGGCCGCCGTTTCCGATGCCGATGCAACTGGGTCGCGATGTGGCGGGCGAGGTTGTCGCCGCGGGCGCGCAGGTTAGCGGCTTCAAGCCGGGCGATCGCGTCGTCGGTCTGGTGCATCCGGAAAATCCGGCATCGATCAACGCTATTCGCGGCCTCGGCAATCTGTCGACCGGCGTCGAGCTGCCGGGCCACACCATGTTCGGCGGCTATGCGCAATATGTGTCGCGTCCGCAGACCTACTGGATCAAAATCAGCCCGGCACTCGACTACGATCAAGCCGCCGCCGCCATGTGGGCATGCTCGACCGCGCATCATATCGTCGCCTCCCGCCTGCGCGTTCGCATGAATGACGTGGTTCTCATCACCGGCGCCTCCGGCGGCATGGGCACTGCCACGCTGCAACTCGTGAGGCTTGCCGGCGGCACGCCGATCGCAACGACGCGCAGTTCGCGCAAAGTGGAGGCGCTCCGCCGCGCCGGCGCGGAATTCGTCGTCGAAACCGGCGCGCCCGGGATTGTGGCGGCGATCCGCGACTTCACGCGCGGCGAGGGCGTCGACGGCGCGGTCGAATATACCGGCGCGACAGCATTGATGCGCTTGTGCATCGACGCCATGCGTTTTGGCGGCACGTTCTGCCCCGTCGGCGGCGAAATGAACGAGGTGCCGCTACGGGTGATCGACCTGATCAGCCGCGAGCTCAACGTGCATGGCGTGCGCGCCTCGACGCGCAACGACCAGCGCATTGTGGCCGAACTGCTGGAGAAAGGTCAGATCAAAATGCCGATCCACGCCGTGCTGCCGCTCTCGCAAGTCGGCGAAGCCCACCGCATGCTCGACACGAGCGACGATCTGCTCGGACGCATTGTCTTGCATCCGTGGGACGATTGAACGCGCCGCCCTAGACCGGCGCACGGACGGCGCGTTCGCGCGTCTTTTCCTTTCCGGCTTGCCGGTTTTCAAGATGCGCCGCCCCGTGGTGTATGAGCTTGGCGGCGTTGCGCAACGTCGTCGGTTCCCAAAAGGGAGCGTATTCAGCCATGATATCGAGCGCAGCGGCGGCAAGATGATCGGCGAGCAAGGCAACAACGGTCGCCGACTGGCGCTGCTTGCACGCCTGATAGATCTGTTCGTGCTCGATTGCCGCGCGGCGGAATATGTCGGTAAGCCCGGCCTGCAGGGTATTGTAGACGTAGCGCTCGCTGCGCTGGCAATCGACATTCATGCGCTGCTGCAACAGCGGATTTGCCCGGCTGAACAGCATCTGGTGAAACGCACGATGGTTCTTGATCCAGTTGTGGAAGTCCTGCTGCTTTTCGTCCTTGCGCAGTTGGCTCAACAACTCGGCAAGCCTGGCAACGTCCGCATCCGTCATGTTCTGCACGGTGACGGCAGCCGCAATGCCTTCATTGGCAATGCGTGAGACGTAGAGCGCTTCCAGTTCGCGCGGATCGAAACCCAGTACCCGGCAACGAAAGTTGGGTTCGGCCGTGACCAAGCCTTCTTCCTTCAGCATGCGCAACGCCTCGCGCACCGGCGTGCGGCTGACCTTGAGGCAATCGGCGACCTCGACCTGCGACAAAACCGTTTCCGGGGGCAGGGCGTTCGACAGGATCAGGTCGCGCAGGTACCGATGGATATCGACCGAAGCGCGCCGGTGGCTATCGCCGGGAAGCGGCCGCAAAATCGATTTCAGCGTCGGCGGCTTGCCCGCTCGGGGTCGTCGTTTGCTCATCGCTCTCTATGACCCCCGATCCGGCCGTCCCGGCATCCCGCGGACGGCGCGATGCGCGGGCGCTTGGTCGCCACTTGGTCGCATAGCGTCATTGCCCGCGCAGGGCTTTGGTTGCCTTCGCGTCGATTTGCAGGGTATCGGGATCGATGACGACACGGTAGGTGTTCCTGGCCGCGGCAATCGAAACAAGTTCGTTCTCCACATCCTCCTGCACCAATTCGGGATCGCGCTCGGCCGGATTGCCGACGCCACCGCCGCCCGACGAATGCTTGACCAGGACGTCGCCGGTCTTCACCGGCACGAGCCGATGCGGTTTCACCCGGATGTCTTCGTCGCCGCGATGCAGATAGGTTCGCGATACCGGCGAGGGCTCGCCGCCGAGCGCACCGAACCCCTGCACGACGTCGCCATCCGAGCTTCCGGTCGCCATTTGCCCATCGGTACCCTCATTGACGGCTGCCCAATGCACGCCGGGGCCGCCGCGCCAGCGGCCGGCGCCGCTGAAGTCGGGCACGAACTCCCAATACACGGCGCGCCACGGAACGCGCGCCTCCATTTCCTCGACATTGTCGCGATGTGCGGCGCCCATGGCGGTCAGCGTGCTCACCGCCTGATAGCCGTCGTAGCCCCAGACCGCGCCGGCGCTGCCGTCATAATCGAAACAGGTCCGCACGTAGCGCTCCCCGGTACGCGGGTCGCTGGCGAACAAATAGTCGCCGCGGTGCTTGCCCCAGGCCGCAACGGCGCGATGCGGAAGCGCCTTCGACAAGGCTTCGACGACCGCCTCCATGATCTGCACACCGACATTGACCGGCGAAGCGCCGACCGTTGCCGGGTATTCGCAGTTCACGACGGAGCCGGGCGGCGCAATGACCTTGATCGGCTCCATGGTCCCCTGATTGTGGTAGTCGGCAAGCGCCGGGTCGAAATACAGAATCACCGCGGCGATGGCGATGCCATAGGTCACGGCATAAACGCAATTCACGAACCCCTTGCGCTGCGCATCGCTGTCGGACAGGTCGATGGTCAATTCATCGCCCTGTACCGTGATGCGCACACGGACCCAGACCTGCTCGTCGAGCGTGGTGCCGTCGTCGTCGGTCGCCGCCGCGCCGGTATAAACGCCGTCGGGTATCTTGCGGATTTCCTCGCGCACGGCGAGTTCCGTTCGCCGCTGCATTTCGGCGACCGAGGCCATCACCGTGTCCCGCCCGTACGATTCGAGCAAAGCCAAAATCCGCTTCTCGCACATGGTGGTGGCGCCGATCATGGCGTGCAGGTCGACGCGCACGCCGTCGGGAAAGCGCACATTGTTGAGGATCAGATCGACGATGTCTTTGCGCTCCCGCCCGCGATCGATGACCTTGATCGGGGGAATGATGATGCCCTCGGCGTGAATGTCGTAACCGTTGGGGAAGTAGCCGCCGGGAAAGGAGCCGCCGGTGTCCATCTGATGGCCGCGGCAGAGCGTGAAGAACAAGAGTTCGCCGTTGTAAAAAATCGGCCTTGTATAGCCCCAGTCGGGCAAATGCGTGCAGTGCCCGCCATGGTAAGGGTCGTTGGTCAGGAACACGTCGCCGGGATGGATGTCGTCGCCGAACATCTTGACCAGATCGCGGACGGCGAATGATGTACCAAGAAACTGGTTGGGCAAGCCGACGGGAACCGCGATGGTCGATCCGTCTGCGCCCCAGATGCCGACCGACAAATCCTGCAATTGGCCGATGAGATAGTTTTGCGCCGTGCGCTTGACCAGGTGGCGCATCTCTTTGCAAATCGTTTGCATGGAGTGCCAGATCGTGGCGACCGTCGTTGCATCGAGATTGGCATTTTTCATGTCGGCCTCCCGTCAGGCGCGCGTCAGGATGTAGTTCTTGTACTTGTCGACCGAGCACACGTAAGCCTCGGGGATCACGACGGTCGTCGTGGTCTCTTCGATAATGGCGGGTCCCGGGATGACGTTCCCGGCCAGTACCTTTTCGCCATCGTAGACCGATGTGTCGATGTCGCGGCCGTTGAAGCGGCACGTGCGGCGGCGTTTGAGGGCGCCACGCGGATCGGCGCCGCCTTGTGCGACCTGTGGCAGCGCAAACGGTGCATTGGGCGTGGAGGCCTTCAGGCGCAGCGTGAGAATCTCCACGGCCTTCCATGGCATGGCAAATGTATAAAGCTCCTCATGCTTGCGCGCGAACGCGTCGGCCGCGGCGATCGCCGCTTCGCGTGTGATCTTGCCGCCGGCGAAATCGATCTCGACTTCATGGAATTGCCCGACATAGCGCAAGTCGGCGCTGCGCCTGAGCACGACGTCGGCGGCGGCAACGCCGTGCGCCTTGAACGCGTTGATCGCCTCGGCTTGCAATTCCGCAAATATACGGTTGAGCCCCTCGACATCGGCATTTGCCGCGCGCGTGACGAACGAGCGCGCGTAATCCTGGCCGATGTCCATGGCGAACATGCCGAACGCGCTGTAGAGAGCCGCGACCGGGGGCACGACAACCCGGCGTATGCCCAGGCTGTCGGCGATGAAGCCGCCGTGTATTGGCCCGCCGCCGCCGCCGGCGATCATGATCGTGTTGCGGATATCGTAGCCGCGTTTGGTCGACACCTCGGCGATCTTGTTCGCCATATTCGCGTTGACGGTGCGGAATATGGACTCGGCCGCGGCTTTTTCGTCGATGCCGAGTTTTTCCATCAGCGGCTTCATCGCGCGGCGCGAGGCTTTTTCGTCGAGCTTCATCTCACCGCCGAGAAAATAGTCGGCGGGGACATAGCCGAGGATCAAATTGGCGTCGGTCACCGTCGCATCGGTTCCGCTCCCGTAACAGGCCGGTCCTGGATCGGCGCCGGCGCTTTGCGGGCCGACCCGCAACAGGCCGAGCGCGTCGATTTTGGCCATTGAGCCGCCACCGGCGCCAATGCTGGCAATGTCGACCATCTTGATGGCAACGCGCTGGTCATTTTCCCAATGTTCGATCGTCGTCGGAATTTCGGCCTTGTCGATCACGCAAATGTCGAAACTCGTCCCGCCCATATCGACCGACAGCAGATTTTTCTCTGCCAAATGGCGTCCCAGGTAAACCGCCCCCGACGGCGCCGCCGCCGGACCGGAATGCAGCAGAAACACCGGCCGGCGGATGCATTCCGCGACATTCTGTACCAGTCCGTTGGCGAGCATCATGAGGAAGGTGCCGCCGAACCCGGAATCCTTCAGCACCTTCTCCAGCGACGTCAAATAATGCGCGACGGCCGGGCCGACATAGGAGCCGACCGCGGTGGTGTTGAAGCGCTCGAATTCGCGCCAGACCGGCAGCGTTTCATGCGAGGTGCTGACGAAAATGTCGGGCGCCACCTCGCGCACAATCTCGGCGGCGCGCTTTTCGTGCGTCGGGTTGATGTAAGAGTGCAGGAAGCAGACGGCGATCGACTTGACGCCCTGCGCCTGAAGTTTCTTCACGGCACTGCGCACGTCCGCTTCGTTGAGCGGCGTCATGACCTTCCCGTCGACCAGCGTGCGCTCCTCGACGCCGATGCGGCGCGCGCGCGGAATCAGAGGCCGGTTGGGCGGAATAAACAGGTTGTATAGGGAGATATCGATCGGCTTGATGCCGCGGCGCATCTCAATGCTATCGCGGAAGCCCTTGGTGGTGATCATGCCAGCCTTGGTGCCGCGTCCGGTCAGCAGGATGTTGGTGGCGAGCGTGGTGCCGTGCACCAGGACCTCGATCTGGCCGAGGAATTCGCGAGTGTCGATTTTGTAGTGATGCGCCGCCTTTTTCAGCGCATTCATCAGGCCGGTCGAAGGATCGCTCGGCGTGGTCGGCGCCTTGAACTTCTGCAACAGCCCGGTTTCGTCCATCACCAGACAATCGGTGAATGTGCCTCCGACATCGATGCAGACACGTTTCTTCTTCATCACGTCAACTCCGATCATGCGGGCGGCCGCGTGCGGGTCAGCGAAGTGAGAGTTCGCGAGTGAGGGAAACAGAGCGCGAAGGCTTTATCGCGCTGTGCGGCAAATGCTCCGCGCGACGATCGATCCAAGCCGCATTTGGCGCGCGTACCGCCGACCCCAGCCAACGCCGTTTCCCCGCTCATTCTTCTTTTCAATAAGTGGATACACTTTTCCAACGGCTGTCAACCGTGGGGCGGGTAACCGCGGTGGCTTTGGTTGCAACGGCCACGCGCGCCGCTGGAAGAGCGCGCGCGTGACGCCGAGCGCGTCAAGGTCATTCACCTGCGAATGCAGGGAGCAGGCCCGGTTTTGCGCCGCGCTGCGAGGACGGTCGCGCGAAACAACTTGCCGATGTCCAAAATACGTATTTCTCGATTACTATGATCGGGCGGCGGCGAGCGTGAAAGTCTCGCTGACCTAGAAGGTGGTTTTGCCGCTGCTACGTTAGATTGAGGCCTTGAAGCCACAAACTTGGGCTGGGAGCGACCTACGCAAGATGGATGACGGGCACCTTCCCAATGGCGCGGCGGTTTCGCCGGAACCCGTCATCGATCTGGATCAGGTTCTCGACAAATTCGCCGGCGCTCGGTGGATCAAACCTATCATTCGTCCTTTGGTCGCCCGGACACTAAGGGTCGACCGGCTCAGCAAAGATGTCGCGGACTGGGAGGTGGCCAGCAGGAGCGGGTCCGCATTCGAAATTCTGTACCGCAAGTTCGGGGTGGACATAAATATATCAAGTGGCGATCCCGCAACTTTGGCCCATCCGGGCCCGCTTGTTGTTGTCAGCAACCACCCGTTTGGAATTCTCGACGGCCTGGCGCTTGCAAGAATGGCGGTCGCGGCGGGCCGTCAACCGAAGATTCTTGCGTCTGAATTTCTGACCCGTATTCGCCCCCTCCGGCGATACCTGATTACGGTCGACTCTTTCCGAACGCGCGACGCAAGGCTGAGAAATGTCGCGGCGCTCATGGAGGCAGTCAAACACTTGGAGGGTGGGGGACTTTTGATTGTATTTCCGGGCGGTCGCGTTTCTCATTTCAGGATGGCAAAATTTTGTGTCTGCGACCCGCCCTGGTCGAATGAGGTCATACATCTCATTCGCAACAGCGGAGCATCGGTCCTGCCCGTTCGCTTTCATGGTCTAAACAGTTTCGCTTTCTATGCTTTTGGAATTGTCCACCCAATTGTCCGCGCGCTCATGCTGTTGCGAGAGGTATACCGGGCAGTCGACGCGCGGCGCAGCGTTTCGCTGTCGATCGGTGAACTTCTACCCGCCAACGTCGTGCTCGCGGCGGGCGACGGAGTGACCCCAATCGATCGATTGCGGCGGGCAGTTTATGCTCTGAACGGAGGCGCCGGCCGCACGGGGACGCAAGACCAATAGAGGTCTCGGGGTTTCGGCCGGTTTACCGTCACCACGCGCACGACTTCCGGCTTGCCTTTTAGCGAGCGGACGACCCTATGCGACCCCTCGGTCTGGGCTCGACTTGCGAACCAGTAGCAGGCGGGGCAATCAATTTCCCGCAGATATGTCACCACGAATTCGATCAGCCGCCGCTGCAGCTCGAATTTGCGGAAGGGTTTGCTGATGACCACCCGGCAGACCTCGCAATATGACGAGGCCGGGCCAAATCGGTTCGCGTGGTACGCTCGCATCGGAACGCCGTCGAGTTCGGTTGGCACCGCTTCGCCGAAACCGTGACCGGCGACATAGACCTTGAGGCCAGCGATGACGCGTCCCTCATGCTCGGCAACAAGCACACGATAGAAGGAACATTTTCCCTCGGCGGGCTGTTTGACGGTAATGCCGAGCTCGCGCTGGTAGATGTCCTCGACCAACGCATCCAAGGCGCGTTCTTTTGTCTCCTCCGCCGTAAACTGCAGATCGAGTGAAGGGTCGGCGGTCGCGCCGCCAGGCTCTTGGGGGTCATTCTCGAAAACTCGTGTTGACATATTTTTGCTCAACACCGAACCAACGGAAGCTTGTTTGAGCCGTCGAGACGCTCGATTTTTTCGACGTTTACAGTCTTAAACCAACGAGAATTCGCCGTTACACGTTCCGGCAGTTCCGCGTCGCCGACATACATCAAGCTGTCCGCATCGAGGTCGAACTGGACGTTGACGCAACCTGCCGCCAGCAGTTTTTCCGCAGCGCCAAAGTACGCATTGCTTTTATCGCCGATGCGACGAATATCGATAACTCGGCCATCATGGACGAGCACCTCGTCGCCCGTCCGGTAATACCCTTCGGCTCGCACGAGCAAGGGCTGCCAAAGATCCTGCACCAGTAATTCGTGCCAACCATCCGATCCCAGTTCGGCAATTCTGAAGCGTTGTGTTTCGAATTCGAATCCCTGGCGTAATTCTTGCTGCCCGTGCTCGCGAAAGGCGACCGCGGGCATTTCAGTGGAGCCATACTGTTCAATAAGCTGAACGCCGGCAAATTTGACGGCAGCTTTTTTGACATCCGATGGAAACACCTTTTCGCCACCGAGCTTGATTGCCTTCAGATCGGGAAGGTGCAGCGTTTTGTCGTGCAACAGCTCGCGCAAAATGCTCGGATAGCAGGAAATGACATCGGGGCTAAAATCCCGCAGCGCGTCTTTCTCCTCCGCTTTAAATGCGACCAGTTCTACCTTGTTGAACGACAAATGCTGGGCCGCGCCAAAATGGGAGATGCCGCCCAACATGGCTATTCGTTTTGGCGGATGTCCGTGGCGGCGAACGAAATATCGGCTCGCCCGGACAAAGACGTCGGCGACGTCGGCTAAAAGACGCGGAACGATGAGCGGGGCGCCGGTAGACCCGCTGCTCGTCTGCAGCAGTATTTCGCCGTGCTTTTTTCGGACGGAATCCGGATCTTCGTTGAGGCGGGAAACGAATGCACGGCATTTCGTGACATACTCGTCACGACTGGAAATTCGGATTTCTTCAACCAGCATCGCCGTTCCCTGGACAGGACAAAAAGCCCTGCATGCTTGCGCAAACTGCATTCAAGACCGCATTATTATACCATTCGGCGTGCGCTCCTGCTGCGGCTTTTATAGGCGTGGGCGCACATTTTTATAGGCTTATCGGCGCTAGCGCTTGGCTTGGCCTGCAAGCCAAAACGAAACGGTTAGGATCGGGTTTAGCGATTTAGCGCAGTCACCCTTTCGGTTGTGGGCCGTTTGCCCGGTCAGGCCAGCCGGTTTCCGGTGTGAACACCGAGATTTTGATTCGATTAAATCGCAATCATGCGCGCGACAAGTTTTCGGGCAACAGTCCTTGTTTGACACTGGTGGGCTATCATGCCGCGCCTTTGAGCGGCGATGCGGTTCTAGTCGAGCGTGCGGCGGAAGCGGGTCACCGCGATCGTCATCGCAATCAACATCAGCACGAACATCGCCGCCGCATCGTATTCAAGGTCGGAGAGACCCGCGCCTTTCAACATGATCGAGCGCACGATCCGCAGATAATGCGTGAGCGGCAGCGACTCGCCGACATATTGCGCCCAAACCGGCATGCCGGCGAAGGGGAACATGAAGCCGGACAACAGGATGTTCGGCAAGAAGAACATCACCGACATCTGCATCGCCTGCAGCTGGTTGCGCGCCACGGTCGAGAACGTGTAGCCGATCGACAGGTTGGTGGTGATGAACAGCGTGGAAAGCAACGCCAGCAACAACATGTTGCCGATAATCGGCACGCCGAACAGGGCAACTCCGAAAGAGGTGATCAACAACGCCTGCATGATGCCGACGAGCACGTAGGGAAGGATCTTGCCAAGCATGATCTGCACCGGCGCGATCGGCATCGACAGCAGGATTTCCATGGTGCCGCGCTCGATCTCGCGCGTGACAGACAGGGAGGTGTAGATCAGCATGGTCATGGTGAGGATGATGCCGACCAGGCCCGGCACGATGTTGATTTGCGTGACGCCGGCCGGGTTGTAGCGCAAATGGGTTTGTATTTCGTACGGGATCGTGGAAGTGACGGGAACATCGCGGTCGTGCGCCAGCGAAGTCTGCAACAACTGTCCAAGCGCGTTGAGCGCGGTGCCGGAGGCGACCGGATCGATGGCGTCCACGGTGATCAGCATCACCGGTTTGTCGCCGCGGCGCACCGCGCGCTCGAAATTGGTCGGGATTTCCACCGCGAACAGCACCTTACCCGAGGTCAACAGCTGGTCGACCTCGGCTTCTGTCTTCGGCAGATTGGTGATCTTGAAATACTTGGTGTTTCGAAGCGCCGCCAGCACCGAGCGGGCGAGATCGCTATGCTCCTGCATGAGCACCGCGGTCGGCAAATTGCGCGGCGTGGTGTTGATCGCGTAACCAAACAGAATTAGCTGCACCAGCGGGATCATCGCTATCATGACCAGGGTGACGCGATCCCGCCGCAGCTGAATGAACTCCTTGAGCAGCACGGCCCAGATCTTGCGCCAGAACCCGTTACCCTTGATGCGCCGTGGCGCTTGCGTGGGAAGCAGGTAGGTCATTGGAAGTTGTCCCGCGCCTTGCCCATCAGATCGATGAACACGTCCTCAAGCGAGGGCTCCGAGGGTTTCCAGTCGAGCCCGTGGCGGTGGCGGTAGGGCGCGATCGCGGCGTCCAGCTTGGCGGCGTCGCGCCCCGATACGTGCAGGCTGGTGCCGAACGGCGCCACCATATCGACGCCCGGCTTGCCGGTGAGTTCGGCCGACAATTGGCTCAGCCCCTCGCCGTGCTCGGAACTGACGATATAGGTGGTCAGGTGCGAGGCTTCGATCACCTGCTCGACGGTGCCGTGCACCAGCAGGTCGCCATAGGCGATGTAGGCGATTTCGTGGCAGCGCTCAGCCTCGTCCATGTAATGCGTGGAGACCAGCACGGTGAGGCCGTCGGCGGCGAGCGCGTGGATCTCGTTCCAGAACTCGCGCCGCGCCTTGGGGTCAACGCCGGCGGTCGGCTCGTCGAGCAGCAGCAGTTGCGGGCTCGGCAGCGTGCAGGCGCCGAGCGCCAGCCGCTGCTTCCAGCCGCCCGACAGCTCGCCCGCGACCTGGTCCTCGCGGCCGCTAAGCCCGAGCCGCTCGATCGCCGCGCGCGCGGCGGCGGCAGGCCTGGCGATGCCGTAGATGCGGGCGACGAATTCCAGGTTCTCGCGCACCGACAGGTCCTGATAAAGGCTGAAGCGCTGGGTCATATAGCCGACCTGCTGCTTGATCTTGTCGGTCTCGGTGCGAATGTCGTAGCCGAGGCAGGTGCCCTCGCCCTCGTCGGGCGTGAGCAGCCCGCACAGCATGCGGATGGTGGTGGTCTTGCCGGAGCCGTTCGGCCCGAGGAAGCCGTAAATGGTGCCGCGCTTGACCTGCATCGAGAGGTCGCGCACCACCGCCTTGCCATCGAACTTCTTGGTCAGGTGATGGACGTCGATGACGACGTCCTGGGCGCCGTCTTGGGCGCCGTTCTGCGCGCCGTTCTGGGCGCCGTCCTGGGCGACGTCCTGGGCGCCGTTCTGCGCGCTCATTGCTCAGCCCCGCCCGGCAGGGTCACGGTCACCGGCTGGCCGACGCGGAACTTGTCCGGCTCGTCGGGCCGCGCCTCGATCAAATAGACGAGCTTGGCGCGCTCATCGAGGCTGTAGATCACCGGCGGGGTATATTCGGCGCTGCGCGCGATGAAGCTCACTTTCGCGGTCAGTCCCTTGGCGCAGCCGTCGCAGGTCACCGTGACGGCGCCGCCGTATTTGATCTCGGGCAGCAGCGGCTCCGGTGCGAAAAACCGCAGCTTGAGGTTCTGCGGCGGCAGCAGGGCCACCACGGGCTTTCCCGCCGGCACGGTTTCGCCCGGCCGGTAATAGACCTGCTCGATGGTGCCCGCGGCGGGACTATAGGCATTGCGCCGCGCCAGTCGGGTTTGCGACCAGGCCACATTGGCCTTGGCCTGGCGCAGTGCGGCTTCGGCGTCGTCATAGGTTTTTTGCGTGCCGGTCGCCGTCTTCAGCAGTTCCTTGGCGCGGTCGAAATTCTGCTGCGCATTGACCACGGCGGTCTTCTTTACCAGCACATCGGCCTTCTGCAGGTCGTCGTCGACGGTGAACAAAAGATCACCCTCCTTGACGCGATCGCCCTCGCGCACTTTCAGGCTTTCCACGCGGCCCTGTTCGCCCGGCGACACGAAAATCAGCTCGGCCTCCACCCAGCCCTGCAACTGGCGGTCATTGCCCTTGTCGCAACCGACAAGCGCCAAAAGCGCCACCAGACCGGCAATGATCTTCCTCATGCGGCTCCCTTCGGCGCGAATAAAATCTCGACCGGTGTCTTCATCATCGCACTCATGTCGAACCGTGCAAATGTTTCGAGCAACTCGCTCCGGATAACCGCTGCTTGGCTGGCCAGATCGTCCGATCCCGGAATAACATGTTGTTCGGCCGCATCGTCACCCGCGACGCGACTAAGGGATCATTGTTCGCGCAGAAAGAAAATCGAAAACGCAACGGCGCGTTTCCGCTGCCGCAAAAGACAAAACCAGACACTGTCGAATCGGCTAAGATCGAAAAATCCGGCCTATATTCAGCCGGTTAGCCATTAATTCCGGTTGCTTTATCGGCGTTCGCTCTGATGCCTCGCGATTGCGGCGAAGATTGTCCTGGCCCTGATGTTGGCCGGCGCCTGGTCGGTGCTCGACGCCTCGCATAGGGGCAAGGCCGAATCCCTGGAATGGAAGCTGGTACGGAGCCCGACCAAGATCGCCGGTATCGCGCCTGCCAACAAGGTTGCTATGTCTTGGCCGTCGCACAAAACCCGTCACGGTCCCCGCGATGAGCACCACGCGCATTAAATCGACGGAACAGCACGGCGCCGGGGGCCCTGCGCTCGCCCGTCCAAATAAATATCCGGCCTACGCTTATAGAATATGGCACGGAATGGCGGCTTCCGCGTGGTTCCCGCTATTGGCGCGCAATCGTTTCGCTGTGTCGCCGACTCGTGTTCGCCGCGCTTTGGCGGTGTCTGCGTGCTCGATTATGAACTCAGGTTTGAATTTCACACAGAAACTTATATTCGCTAAGCGCATCGCTGCTTGCAAAATCGATGCGCCCCCGATTTTCGTCATTGGGCATTGGCGTACCGGAACCACCTTTCTTCACGAATTGCTGGCCCTCGACGAAAGATTTACCGCGCCGAGCACGCTTGAATGCTTCACGCCCGGACATTTTTTGGTTTCCAGCTGGTTTTTGCGCAGACTGGCTTTCCTTCTCCCGGCAAAACGACCGATGGACAACATGCGGTTTGGCTGGAATCGCCCACAGGAAGATGAGTTTGCGCTGTTGAATCTTGGCCTCGGCTCACCATACGAGAAATTAGCATTCCCCAATCACGGTCCCGGTTGCGACGAGTATTTGAACATGACCGAGGTGTCACCGGCGCATGTTGAAGCCTGGAAAGCCGGGCTGTCGGGCTTTTTGCAGCAAGTGATTTTTCGCCGCAACAAAAAGAAAAAACAGCCGCACGGAGCCCTGCGT